>JANOXY010000105.1:0-4701 GCA_031418675.1 Pseudomonadota bacterium | reverse complement strand
GGTTTCGACCATGCGCGGCAGAATGCCGGTTGTAGGCTGGAGTGCGAATTCGACTATCGCATCCGCTCGTTTCTGGGTGGCGGAAATGGCGTAGATCCTGAGCTCATCAGCATTCCCCGACGGCCGAATATGGGCGACATCGCCGTTGTTGAAATACATTCTCACGCCGTCCGTGTAATCGACCTGCCGCAGACTGTCGAAACCCGCCGCCTCCCCGAAGTATTTGGCAACGTGGGCAACCAGGGCATCGTCCATTTTGGATGAAGCAAACGATGCCACGATGCGCTCACTCACCGCGCGCGGACAATTGCGCAACAGGCCGGCACGACTGAAGCGTGGCGGCAAGCGCGCGAACACATCAGCGATCGATGTGCCGGCTGAAGCCATCTGCGCGAGCACGCTGAGCAATGGCAAGAAGGCATCACGGGTCGGCAGTGCCGGCAGTTCGCGACCATTCATCCCAAAAAGTGAACCGGTGAGAAAGCCACCGTTTGCTTCCCACCCGCAGATCCGCCGGGCGCCACGCTGGCGAGCCGCATTCATGCCAGCGATCACATAGGGCGAGCCAATGCGGGTCTTTGCTTCCAGCACCGCTGCGAGTGGCCCATGATCGATGCCATCGTTGCAGCTGATGGGGACGACCACTGCATCGGCTTGCAGGTGAGCAGCGACGACCATGCCGAGCAGGTCGCCACCATAAAAACGCGCCTGGCACTGGCCGAGATGGTCATAATCGAGACCGACCAACAAGGGGCGGTCGGAATCTCCATCGGTGGAGACCACGGCCTGATAACGCTCTCCGGTCGCGCTGGCCTGCTGGGCGAGTACACGGATGGTTTCAAGTGTGGTGTTGTCGATTGCTTCGGTGTCGTTAGGGGTAAACGTTTCGCTGCGCCCGATCGGGTGCGCGACCGCGCCGAGTTCTCGCAACGTCTCGACCAGCAGATCGCGCCCCACGGCGGAATGCTGGTAAACCAACACCCGAATGCCGCGCAGGGCGTTGGTGTCGAAAAAATCGCGATAGCGGCGCAGGTATTCGCGACCGCCTGATGGGTCTTCTGGCGCACAGGGTCTGCTGCCGGATTTAAAGCGGCCGTGCGCATCGAAGGCTGAGTCGGCATAGGGGATGCCATAGATCCGCGCCCGCCATCGCTCCACGAACGCGGCAATCGGCGCCTCGTCGGTTTTCAGCAGCTCGCCTTTTGCACTATTGGTCTTGTAGCCGTTGCGATCGAATGGGATGTGGCTGCCGGTAATCATCATGCTGCCCTTTCCTCGTCCCAGTGCGTAGGCCGCGAGCGCAGGGGTGGGAATAGCGCCGAGGTTGACAGGCCGCATGCCGGCGTCACGTATTGCTTGTTCGATGGCCTGAGCGATTTCACCGCGGCCGCCTTGTTCGACTACGTAGCGGGTGGAACTGGGTCGCAGATCGTGGGCGTAGTAGAAGTCCTCGCCAGCGCCTATGCCGCCGTCATTGAGCGATTGCCGCTGCAGATAGTCGAGTTCTGCGCGAGCGTTGATATAAACCTCGAGCTGACTGAGGTCGACTACGTCGCCGCGGCGGCCGCTGGTGCCGAAGTTCAGCACGCGTGGCACGTAGGTAAGTGCGCTGGCCAGGGTGGGGGAGGCAGAGGAGGTGGTCATGTAACAGGGCGCCGGTTTTGTGCGTCCAGGATTATAAGGAGCGAAGCTAGCCTGTGTGGGCGTGAACGGGTTGGTAGTCTGGGTTGACTTCGGCAACGGGCAGGGGCTGGCATGAATGTGCGAATAAATTCGCACCTACAATGGGCTACGACGATGCTGATTGTCCTCGTTCCCTGGCGAATTGTCTGGCACGGTCGCGGTCCCACGGTAAGCGACCGGCCTGTGACACTGATCATATCCGCGCTGCGAAAACGCCAACAATTCGAGAACTTTCATCAACCGCTGTGTAAAATGCCGCTCTGCACAAAGCGCCAAACGGGTCTGCCATGAAATCAATTAACCGCTTTTTTGTTATTGCCCTGATCGCTCTACTGGCTGCCTGTGGTGGCGCGGAAGATCGCAAGACGGTCTACATGGACAAGGGCCGTGAATTGTACAAGGCCGAAAATTACGAAAAAGCGCGCATTGAATTCCAGAACGCGCTGCAGATAGATCCGAAGGACATCGAAGCCCGCTTCGGTCTGGCCGAGACCATGGAAAAGCTGGAAAACTGGCAGGGCGCAGCCGGGCACTACCTGGCCATTCTGGGGGAGAAACCTGACCACCGCGGGACCTTGCTCAACATGGGGCGCCTGTTTCTGCTCAGTAACAACGACGAAAAAGCCAAAGAGCATGCCGACAAGCTGCTGGCCGCCAAGGCTGACGATGTTGATGGCCTGACCTTGCTGGCAGCGGTCAAAGCCAAGGCCAAGGACATGCCCGCGGCGCGGGAACTGGCCGAGCGCGCCATCAAGGCCGCACCGAACAACCCCGAGGCCGCTTCGCTGATGGCCTCGCTGCAACTCGCTGACGGCAAGACCGACGACAGCATCAAAACCTTGAAGGACGCAGTGGCTGCCAATCCCGAGGAAGTTGCACTCAAAATCAATCTGGCGCGGGTCTATGCCCAGTCGGGCCGGACCGACGATGCAGTAGTGGCCTTCGGCGAGGTCATCAAGCAAAAGCCCACGGTGCTCGCGTATCGCACCGGCTATGCGCGCTTCCTGGTGGCACTCAAGCGCCCGGATGACGCAGAAAAAGCCATGGCCGAGGCGATCAAGGATTTCCCGACGGAAGTCCCGGCCAAGCTCGCTTACATTGAATTCCTGTCCAGCGTGCGGGGTGTCGACAAAGCGGTTGCAGCGCTACAGGGCATGATCGCCAAAGAACCAACGGAGAACCGTCTGCAGTTTGCGCTCGGTAAAATCTTCGAAGCGACCAACAAGATGGATGACGCTGCCAAGGTTTATGAGGCCGTGATCGGCAATCTCAAGGAAGGCCCGGAGCTGTTACAGGCCAAGAGTCGCCTGGCGGTGGTCAAGGCGCGCCAGAACGATCTGGAAGGCGCGCGCAAACTGGTCGATGAAGTGTTAGTCGATAATCCGCGCGACGGCGATGCCTTGAGCCTGCGCGGTACTTTGCATCTGAATGACGGTGACGCGGCCGGCGCAATCGCCGATCTGCGCACAGTCATACACGACACCCCGACCAATGTCGGCGCGGTGCGCCTGCTGGCGCGCGCCCATCTGACCAACAAAGAAAACGAGCTCGCCCTCGATGTGCTCAAACAAGGCATACAGGCCAATCCCGCGGCAGGGGTGCTGGGGCTTGACCTGGCCAACCTCGAGGCCGCGTCGGGCAAGCTTGACGAGGCGCTGACGGTACTCGATGAGGTTCTGAAAAAGGACCCCAAGGACGTCGGTGCGCTGGAAGGCAAGTTCAAAATCTTCGTTTACCGTAAGGACTGGGCAGGTGCTGGCGGCGTGGCCGAGCAGATCAAAACCTTGTTCCCTGATTCGGTGAAGGGCTATCACTTTGCGGGGTTGGTCAATCAGGCGAAGGGCGATTTGCAGGCCAGTATCGGCGAGTTTCAGTCGGCCCTGGACCACGCGCCGGATGCCATCGAGCCTTTGTCGCAGTTGATCAAGAGCTATCTCGGCCTTAAGCAGCGTGACGAGGCGGTGGCCAAGCTGAAGGACGTGGTCAAGAACCAGCCTAAGCACTTCGTGGCGTTAAATCTGCTGGGCGAAATCTACCTGGCCGAGAAAAAATTTGATGACGCCATCACTGCCTTCAAGACCGCGATTGAGCTCAATCCCAAGTGGCCAATCCCTTATCGCAACCAGGCCTCGGCACTGACTTCCACCAAACGCGCCGACGAGGCTGTGGCGGTGATGAAGGACGGTATCGAAAAGACCGGCGGTCAGCCCTTGCTGGTGACCGGGTTGGCGTCCTATCTGGAAGAAACGGGCCAATTGGATTCGGCCATCGAGCAGTATGAAGAGGCCCTGAAGAAACAGCCGGACTCGCAGCTGGCGGCCAACAATCTGGCCATGTTGCTCATCGAATATCGCAAGGACGAGGCCAGCATGAAACGCGCCCGCGAGTTGGTCACACCGCTGCGCAATACCAATCAACCCGCCTTCCTCGATACCGTTGGCTGGATTGAGTACAAGTTGGGTGAGCACGAGCAGGCGGTGAACTTCCTGGAAAAGGCGGTCGAAGCCGCGCCCGATGCGGCGCTCATGCATTACCACCTTGGCATGGCCTATCTTGCCAAAGGCAACAAGGTCGGTGCCCGCGAGCATTTGAGCAAAGCCGTGGAAGGCAACGCGCCTTTCAAGGGCCTCGAGGAAGCAAAAAAGGCCTTGGAAGAACTATCCAAGGGCTGAACGGCCGATGACCTCTCCGCTGTAGGTCTGACTTCAGTCGGACATTTGTGCCGGCGGTACCTTGGCATAGCGGTGAATGTGCGAATAAATTCGCACCTACAGGGAGACCTCTTGTGTAGGTCCGACTTCAGTCGGACATCTGTGCCGGCGGTGCATTCGCATAGCGGTGAATGTGCGAATAAATTCGCACCTACAGGGAGGCCTCTTGTGTAGGTCCGACTTCAGTCGGACATTTGCGTCCGCGTTGCATTGGCATAGCGGTGAATGTGCGAATGAATTCGCACCTACAGGGAGGCATCATGGTTAGGTCCGATATCCCAAGGAAATTTGCGCCGGCGGTGACTTG
>JANOXY010000104.1:0-7828 GCA_031418675.1 Pseudomonadota bacterium | reverse complement strand
GCCATCGACTACGGCGCGCTGGAAGAGGTGAGTTTCTACAAGCCCAGCGGCAAGCTCAATCAACACCCCGGCTACACCGATGTGCTGTCCGGTGATCACCATATCGCCGAGGTCGTGCGCCGCATTCAGGCCAGCACGCTGTGGTCTTCGACGGTGATCATCATTACCTATGACGAAAACGGCGGTCTGTGGGACCACGTGCCGCCGCCGCGCGGTGATCGTTTTGGTCCTGGCTCACGGGTGCCAGCCATCATCATCTCGCCCTTCGCGCGCAAGCACTATGTCGACAGCACGGTCTACGACACCACCTCGATTGCAAAACTCATCACCCATCGTTACCACCTCACGCCGCTGGCGGGGGTGCGCAGCGGGGTGGGCGATCTCACCGCAGCGCTCGACATCGAGGCAGCGCCGGCGAAAAAAAAGCAAGGCAAAAAAGCCAGGAAACGAGACAAAAAAAGCCGCGGCCAGGACGAGCAACGCAAGCGCACGTCGCTCCCAAAGAACACCAAATCGGATCTGCATATCTTCGATTCGCTGTAGGCGGCTGCAGCCCGCGCGCAAATCGCGTTTGCTTCGGGCGACACGCGTCCGCGCGATGCTGGTGCGCGTTGTGCGGCCCCCATCAAATCCCATGCGGTGATACTCGCGAACATGGTAACAACACGCCACTGTGTTGATCAAAACCGGAATTCGAAATTCATCACGCCCAACAGTTGCTGGTTTTCGCGCGCCACGCCATTGCTGCCGACCGCAAACAGCTGCCCCTTGCCACTGTAAACGTCATATTTGAGTTCGGGCCGGAGCAGCAGGTGCGGGCTTATCTCCCAGGCCACGTTCGCGCTCAGGGCGTACACATCACCACCGCCGGCGCCGACACGACCCCAGAGGAAATTCGCCGCGTTTTCGTCGCGCAGCCATTCGATACGAATCGCGCTGTGAAGCTTCTCCTGGAGTCGATAGCGCCAGGCGAGGTTGGCGCCATAAATCGACGAGTCGCGCGTAATGGCAAAGGGCAGCGGCGCGAGGTCACCACCCTCCTGGAACACGTAGACAGACTCCAGTGCCAGGCTCGCGGAGGGACTCAAGTGATGCAGCACATTAAAAAAGCCGACGAAGCGATCGAGATATTCACTGTTCGAACTCATGGCCAGAAACTGTGTGCCGCCTCCGCGCGGATAGGCGATACCGTTATGGACGGTGACGTCGCCGAAGTCGTCTTCGCCATTGCCGTAAATGATCTCAAGATCAATCCAGGTCTGCATGTCAGGGCTGCGCCAGCTCGCGCCGAACAGAAAATTAGGTTGCTGCCCACCGGATCCCAAATCGACCGCATTCCAATCGGTGACCACGCCAAAACTCACGCTGGCATGGCCGACGGTTGGCACCAGCGGTAGTTTGAACTGTGACAGCACACCGACATGTTTGGCCGGGCCGACGGCGAAGGCATAGGTGCGGGAGGAAAACCAGTTGGGCGGTACGAACGGATAGCCGATTTCATTGGCGAGCGGCGAATGCCAACTGCCCACCAGCAACGATGCACCGGCGCCTATGGGCAGGTAGATATCGAGATACCACTGTGTGATGGCAAGGCGCTCGCGGTCGTCCGCGTCCCATTTCCAGTCGTCGAAACCTTTGGTCTTCCAGAATACGGCATCCTCGCCGAACACCGCCGACACCGCCCAGTCCACGATCACACGGTCGCCTCTCGGCCCGGGCAGCGGCGTTACGCGGCTCAAGACATTACGATTGGGCTCGAACAGCCGAAACGGCGGACAGCCCGCGCCTTTGCAGACCAGAAGTCCCACCTGATTGAGATTCAGGCCTTCATCCTGCACCAGTCCACCTTGCGGTTGCACGCTGCGCCCACGACCCTGTGCGAGCTGGGTGGTCGCGATGTTATTGTCGGCGAACGCCGCCGTGACGTGCGCAAAACCCAGCACGCCGATGCCGTGCTCACGCTCGAGTTCATCCCCCGCAATCGTGCGAAACAGCCGTCCATAGGGCCGCGGTTCCTTGCTGAGTTCCGGCGCAGCCGCCACCGCAAACGTGGTGCAGAGCAGACAAAGCCCAGCCAGGTGCATGGCAAGGCGGTTGTTGGACAGACGCATGCGGAAGGCCCTCTGAACGATTTCCCTGGGAGGCGCCGCGACGCGGGGCGCCCGTGGCATTTTTGTCTATCCGGCCCGTTCGCACCACTGCGCGCCGCAATTTGGTACAGGTACGCGCGGGGTGTTGACGGTCTGGCGGTGATATTTCCTATCTGCGAAGTTTGTCCTCATTGTTGCCCGTCGCATAGGCTAGGCGGTCGAAACTAACCATCTTCCTGACCTTTCACACCCGCGGGTAATCGCCTCAGCGCATCGGCGCAACTGCAAACTCCTCTATCGAATATCGTGTGCGTTGAAATGGCAGGGTGAGGGTCGGGAAACTGCAGGTGGGTGGCGCCCAACGGGACGCAATCGCTGACTTCATGCGCCACTGCGACGCAAACTTGAACTTTTGACCATCAAACTCGTCGAGCAGCCTGAGCGTCCAGCTGAAAGATCGAGAATTTCGCTGGCGGCGCTATGCTGTCTGACCACAAAATTGCCGACTGGGACAAGCATGGATACACCCACTTCACCCGTGCGCTTGCGTATCGAGCGCGTGCGCGAGCTGCTGCGAACCAACAATATGGACGCGCTGCTCGTGCCAAGTTCAGACCCGCACCTGAGCGAATACCTGCCCGAGCGTTGGCAAGCGCGGCAGTGGCTGTCCGGCTTCACTGGCTCCATGGCGACCCTGGCAGTGAGCACGCAATCCGCCGCGTTGTTCGCTGACAGTCGTTACTGGGTGCAAGCCGAACGCGAACTTGCAGGTTCGAGTATCAACCTCGTCAAGCTCACCACCAATAACCCGCAGGCCCATCTCGGTTGGTTGCTTGAACAGGTGCCGGCGGGTGGGGCCGTGGCGGTGGACGGGGATGTGCTTGGTCTCGCCAGTGCGCGCGTGCTGGAGAGCGCACTCGCAGCCGCACAGATCCGGCTTGTTACCGAGCGCGATCTGATCAACGAGGTATGGCAGGACCGCCCGGCATTGCCCGCCGCGCCGGTATACGCACACCAGCCACCGCATGCGGCCGTATCACGTAACGCCAAACTCGCCACCGTGCGGGCCGCCATGGTCGAAGCAGGCGCCAGCCATCACTTCATCTCAACCGTCGACGATATCGCCTGGTTGAGCAATCTGCGCGGCGCCGATGTCAGCTATAACCCGATCTTCCTCGCCCATCTGTTGGTCGATGCCGCGCACGCGATGCTCTTCATCGGCGCCGACAAAATCAGCACCGAATTGGCCGCGACGCTCGCCGCCGGCGGCATCGAGCTCGCGCCTTATGCCCAGGCGGGTGCGGCCCTTGCAGCGCTGCCATCGACGGCGGTCCTGCTGATCGATCCCAAGCGCATCACCTATGGTCTGCGGGCACAGGTGTCGGCCGCTGTGCGCGTGGTCGAAGCACTGAACCCGAGCACGCGCGAAAAGAGCCGTAAGAATGCCGACGAAGCGGCGCACATTCGCGCCGCGATGATCGAAGACGGTGTAGCGATGTGTGAGTTTTATGCCTGGTTCGAACAGGCACTTGGCCGCGAGCGCGTAACAGAACTCGACATCGACAGGCACTTGTCCGCAGCGCGAGCAAAACGTGCGGGTTTTATCGGCTTGAGTTTTCCGACCATCGCAGCATTCAACGCCAACGGCGCCATGCCGCATTATCGTGCCACGCCGCAATCCCATGCGGCGATTGAAGGTGATGGGCTGTTGTTAATCGATTCCGGCGCGCAGTACCTGGGTGGCACCACTGACATCACGCGCGTATGGCCCATCGGCCGTGTCAGCGCCGCAATGAAGCGCGACTACACGCTGGTGCTGAAAGGCACACTGGGTTTATCCGCCACGCGCTTCCCGCGCGGCACACTGGGGCCGATGCTGGATGCCATCGCGCGTGCACCGCTATGGGCCGAGGGTATCGACTTCGGCCACGGCACCGGCCACGGCGTCGGTTATTTCCTGAACGTGCATGAGGGCCCACAGAGCATCAGCAAGGCCGTGCCGGACGCATCTATGGCGATGGAACCGGGCATGGTGACGTCGATAGAACCAGGCGTGTACCGCGCAGGCCAGTGGGGCGTGCGCATCGAAAATCTCGTACTGAATGTGCATGCCACAACGCCCGAAGGCGATAGCTTCGCCGAGATGCTCGAATTCGAAACGCTCACGCTGTGTCCCATCGACACACGCTGCATCGAGTTCAGCCTGTTACGCGCCGACGAACGCGCGTGGCTGAATACTTATCATGCGCTGGTGCGAGCGCGTCTCGCGCCCCATCTCATGGGCGACGCGTTGGCTTGGTTGGAGGCGCGCACAGCGGCGGTGTAAATGTGTGCTGATGAACCTCGAGGCAATCAGGCAGGGCGAGAGGGTGGCCGATTTTTCTCAGCGCCAGTGGCGCTGGCCGCAGCGGGAATCGGCGCTAAGCGAAGTTGTAAAGGGTGGCTGTACAAAACGGCGTCGCTTCGATGTCGCAACTGTTGCACGGACAAATGCTCGACTCAGTCGCGGGGCTCTATCAGCCAGCCGGGTCTGCATTGCGCAACACCATGAGTCGCAATGCAGCCCGCACTTGTTTGATGTTTGCTCGACGCTATTCGGGCATTACCACGCTGTCGATCACGTGAATCAAGCCGTTGCTGGCAGCAATATCAGTTTTGATGACGTTGGCACCATTAACCGTCACACCGGCAGTTGACGCGACGAGATTAAGCGACTGCCCCTGCACACTCTTGACGGCACCGGTGGTGACATCGGCCGCCATCACCGCACCCGGCACCACGTGATAGTTCAGTACTTTGCTCAGCGCCGGTTTGTCGGCGAGCAAGGCTTGGAGTTTATCGGCTGGAATCTTGGCGAAGGCTGCATCGGTGGGTGCAAAGGCGGTGAAAGGGCCTGGCCCTTTGAGCGTGTCGATTAAATCTGCGGCGCCGAGCGCGGTGGCCAAGGTGTTGAACTGACCGGCACCGACAGCTGTGTCGACGATGTTTAATGTGGCCGCTGTTGACACGGAATCTTTGGCGCCATGGTTATCTCCCGCTATGAGCACGGACGGTTCGGTAATCAGGGCGGCCGTGACGATGGCAGTACATAAAGCTGATTTTTCACGGTAGCGGGTTTTCAGGCGGCACCGAACCTGGCCCTGTGTTGTTAAGGACAACCGTTCGGTCGATACCGCAGGGCGTGGGCGATCTCACCGCAGCACTCGACATCGAAGCTGCACCAGCGAACAGAAGGCGCAACGCAAGCGCATGCCGCCCCCAAAAACGCCAAATCGGATCTGCACATCTTCGATTCCCTGTAGCGGCTGCGCCCGTCCGCAGGCAAATCGCCTTGGCTTCGAGCCGCACACTGCTGCACCCTGGCGCTAACAACGGACAATCAAGACGTGCTCACGCAAACGCGCTTGAGTCGCCCGATAGCGGCCTCTATCATCCGGCCACCCGCCTGCGAGGCCAGTCATGCCCCCATCTCCGCTTTCACCACTTGCCACTTTGTTGGCAGGTCAATCAACGGCGCCTGCCATCGGCGCGCCCAACCGTGTCGCCGCCAGCTATGGCGCCTTAAGCACCTTGCTTGAGCAGGTTGCCGATGACCTCGGCCGCGCCGGCATCGGCGCCGCTGATCGTGTGGCCATCGTGTTGCCTAACGGACCGAGCATGGCAAGTTGTTTTTTGGCGGTGGCGTGCACCACGGGTGCTGCGCCTTTGAACCCCAGCTATCGTGAAGCGGAGTTTGAGTTCTATCTGGACGACCTTGCGCCCAAGGCCATGATCCTGCCGGCCGGCGCAGCCAGCCCGGCGCGTGAGGTGGCCACACGCATGGGCATCCCGATTATCGAATTGCTCGAAAACACCGAGCAGGCCGCAGGAGTGTTCCACCTCGAAGCTCGTGTACCAGCGACGGCCGCCGTGCAGCGCAGACCCGAGCCGGGTGATATCGCCCTGGTGCTGCATACCTCGGGAACCACGTCGCGGCCAAAAATCGTGCCGCTGTCCCAGGCCAATTTATGCGCTTCCGCACGTCACATCACCGCCACGCTGGCACTGACACAAGACGATCATTGTTTGAACATCATGCCGCTGTTTCATATTCATGGCTTGATCGCAGCGGTGTTGTCCTCGCTGGCCAGCGGTGGCCGGGTGACCTGCACACCCGGCTTCAGCGCTACTGCGTTTTTTGCCTGGTTGGAGGCGGCGCAACCGAGCTGGTATACGGCGGTGCCAACCATGCATCAGGTCATCCTTGATCGCGCGCCGCGCAACGGCGACATCATCGCCCGCAGCCCGTTGCGCTTCATCCGTTCGTCTTCTTCGTCGTTGCCACCGCCGGTGATGGCCCGTCTCGAAGATGTTTTTGGCTGTCCGGTGCTGGAGTCCTACGGTATGACCGAAGCTGCCCACCAGATGACCTCCAACCCACTACCACCAGCGCCGCGCAAACCCGGTGCCGTCGGTTTGCCGGCTGGCCCGCAGGTACGCACGTTGCGCAGCGATGGGCAGTTCTGCGCGGCGGGTGAAGAAGGCGAAATTGTCATTCGCGGCGCCAATGTCACCGCCGGTTACGCCAACAATGAAGAGGCCAATCGCAGCGCTTTTGTCCCTGACCCCGACGCTGGACTTGCCTGGTTCCGCACCGGTGATCTGGGCGTCATCGACCGCGACGGTTATCTCACCATCAGCGGACGTATCAAAGAAATCATCAACCGCGGCGGCGAGAAGATCGCGCCGCGTGAGGTCGATGACATCCTGAGCGCCCATCCCGAAGTACAGCAGGCAGTGACCTTTGCCGTCGGCCACAGCAAGCTCGGCGAAGATGTCGCGGCCGCGGTGGTATTGCGTGTCGGCGCAACCATCAGCGAGCGGGAGCTGCGCGAATTCGCCGCGGCGCAACTGGCGAGCTTTAAGGTGCCGGCGCGCATCCATTTTGTGGCCGAGATCCCCAAGGGCAGTACCGGCAAGCTGACCCGCATCGGGCTGGCCAAACTGCTGGGCATCGAATGAACCACGGCGCAGTCCAGCAATGAAGATCGCGATCTACGGCGCCGGCGCCATCGGCGGCCTGCTCGCCGCGCGCTTGGCCGCGAGCGGTGTTGAGGTTTCGCTGATCGCTCGTGGCGCACAGCGCGATGCGATCGGCGCCCACGGCCTCACATTAAAAAGCCTCGCTGGTGATCTCACGGTGCGCTTGCCTTGTGTTGAAGATCCACGTGAGTTGCCACGCCAGGACTACGTGCTGATTGCACTCAAATCCCATGCCGTGCCCGCCATTCTCGATCGTCTGCCGGCCCTGTTCGATACTCACACCGCGGTCATCTGGGCGGTTAATGGTGTGCCCTGGTGGTACTTCCACAATCTTGACGGCCCCTATCGCGACCAGCGCATCTCGAGTGTTGATGCCGATGGCGAACAGTGGCGGGTGATCTCTCCCCAGCGTGTGATCGCCTGCGTGGTCTATCCCGCGTGCGAAGTGGTGGCACCCGGCGTGATCAAGCATCTCGAAGGTGATCGTTTCAGCCTCGGTGAGCTTTCCGGCGAAAAAACGGCGCGGGTGAATGCGTTATCAGAGGCCTTGCGTGAAGCGGGCTTTAAGGCGCCGGTGCGCAGGGACATACGCGATGAGCTTTGGATCAAGCTGTGGGGCAATGTGAGTTTTAATCCTATCAGTGCGCTGACCGGCGCGACTCTGGAAGCGATCTGCGCTGATCCCGCCAGCCGCGCGGTGACCCGCGCCATGATGC
>JANOXY010000103.1:0-2834 GCA_031418675.1 Pseudomonadota bacterium | reverse complement strand
CGCGTGGAAGGTCAATGCTGTGGACGGCGAGCACGCTATCACCGTGCTCACTGAAGCGGTCGGTGACGATTACCTGGCGTTTTTGCGCAAACGTGGTGTGTCCTATGTTTTTGGTGGACGCAAACAAATTGATGTACCGATGGTGCTTGGCAAGCTGCGCACCCTGTTTGGTATCAAGCGGCTGCTGCTCGAGGGGGGTGGTGGCATCAACGGCAGCTTTGCCGCAGCCGATGCGATCGACGAAGTGAGCGTTATCATTGCGCCCTTTATCGATGGCGGGGCCGGGATTCCCAGTCTGGTCGATTGCGCGACGGGGGCAACGGACGTGCGCCGCTTGAAGCTCGTGGACAGCGAGGTGCTGCCGGGTGATCTGGTCTGGTTGCGCTACAAGGTCAAGCGCTGAGTTGCCATGTGCAGCAGCGGCCGCCAGATAAGCACAAGGCCAGGGTATCAATGCACCTGGCCGCTCCGGCGCGCACCTGGACGGATAGTCACATCCCGTGGACGACTCTGTGTTCGCTGCAGAGCTAAGCAGCCTCGTCTTATCCTGCACATTCGTTAAGCCCACGTTTGGCAAACTGCGGTCAGAGTCCGAATCATGACGTCATGCCCCTTAAGTACAAGGCGCTTCATCGCGCGGGGGCAACCGTTGGCAAGTTGCCGACCGTGAGGGTTAACACCAGCGCTTACGCGGCAAGGCTTACCGGCCACCTGCGTTTCATCGACTTTCTTCGCGCCGTGGCCGCCCAGCTCATCGTCTGGCATCACCTCGCGTTTTATGGACCATTGTCCGATATTGCCCACCCACTAACGCCTCATTTGCTCGATGGCCTGCATTTCCACGCCCGCATGGCAGTGCAGGTGTTTCTGGTCATTGGCGGATTTGTGACCGCTCATCACCTTGAGAGATTGCAGGGTGTGGGCGTGCGCAAATTTTTCTTGCAGCTGGCACGACGTTATCGGCGTACAGGTGGTCCCTATGTTGTGGTCCTCGTCATGGCGCTGGTGGCCAATGCCGTCGCGGCGCACTGGATGGACCACCGTTCGATCTCCGCACCACCCAGTGTCGCCCAACTGCTGGCACACGTTTTTTATTTGCAAGATGTGCTTGGTTATCAAGCGCTGAGTGCAGGGATCTGGTATCTCGCCATCGACTTCCAGCTATTTGCCCTGGTGTTGGCCCTGTCGGGACTGACGCGCTGGCTGGGGCGGGCTCTCGCCCTGCAAAAAGAAGCGACATCGACGCTGACCCGCATTACCTATGCCACGCTAGCAGTGGCATCGCTGTTCTGGTTTAACCGCGATAGCGGCTTTGATCACTGGGCCATCTACTTTTTCGGGGCGTATTTTGTCGGCATGGTGCTGCGCTGGGCGCTGGGCGGAGTGATATCCAGCGGCTATCTGTGGGCTTATCTGGCCTTAATGATGCTCGCAGTGGCCGTCGAGTGGCGGGTGCGCTTGCTGGTCGCGGCATTGACGGCCGTCATCATCATGTTCGCAACCCATCGTCGGATGCTGCAGCAATGGCCTGGGAGTTCGGTGATTGCTTATCTTGGCCAGACTTCTTTCAGTCTCTTTCTGGTGCACTTCCCCATTTGTCTGGTGGTGAACGCCTGGTTCTCGCGATTTGCGCTCTCGCCAGCCGAAGCGTGGGTGGCAATGTTCGTTGCCTATGCTGCCAGCCTCGCCACTGCTGCGGTTTTTTATCGCCTTGTTGAGCAGCCCTTTGCGCGCGGCGGCGTGCGCGCACTAGTAAGACAGAGCTGATTACCGACTGACCGGCATCACCGCGAGATCGCGCTACGCCAGCTGGCGATATACTGCGTCCACCATCGACGGAGGAGCTCTCGTGCAGAAGATCAAACGGCGCAAAGTCCAGAAGTACGCTTTCGACAACCGCGATAAACCCTGCATGCGGGTTAAGCCCGGCGAAGTTTTCCAGCTTGAAACCGACGACGCGCTGTCGGGCATGATTGCCGACGACAGCGACAAACCCACTGTACAAGGTTTTGCGAGCACCCATTTTTTGCGCCTCGCACGACCGACACCCGGCTTGTTCAATCCGGTGGTTGGGCCAATCTATGTCGAAGGCTGTAAGGCCGGCGATGTACTGGCTGTCACCATCGATTGGATCGATCCCTGGCGCTACGGCTTTTCGGGGGTCATCCCCAGGGTGGGTCCGCTCGGTGATTCACTGCGCTACAAAGAATGTGCCGAAGGTTATGTGCATGTCATCGAACACCTGCCCGGTCCGAGCGGCTATACCCGCGACGGCACGGCCAAATACTCCGAGACCCTGAGCTGGCCGCTAGAACCCTTCATCGGCACTCTCGCCACGGCACCCGAGCGCGAAGTGGTGACTTCGGTGCTGGGCCAAGGGCCCTTTGGTGGCAATATCGATTGCCGGGATATCGCGCCCGGCCACACCATCTATCTCAATTCGTATAACGACGGTGGCCTGCTCTACGTGGGCGACGTGCACGGCGCTCAGGGGGATACGGAATTCACCGGCATCGCCGACGAAACCCGCGCCACTGTGCAACTGTCCTGCACCGTAATAAAAAATAAGCGTCTGCCTTGCGTGCGCATCGACAAAGGCGACAGCATCGTCGCAGTCGGTATCAACCTGCCGATGGAGCAGGCGGTTTACGATGCCACGCGCAATCTGATGGAATGGCTCGAAGAAGACTACGGTGTGACACCGCGCGACCTCTACGTGCGCATGTCCTGCGATCCGGCCTTCCGCATACGCACCTATCAGATGGTGCGGCTGGGTACCTTGCAACATGTGGTCGGCGCGGAATATCCGAAATCGCGCTTGTTTGATGCCTTGA
>JANOXY010000102.1:0-3700 GCA_031418675.1 Pseudomonadota bacterium | reverse complement strand
CTGGTTAGGCGCCAGCAGCGGTAGAGCGGCCGAATTCCAGTCGGGCACCGCGGTCAGCAGGCCGGCTTCGGCGCCGGAATGGCCGGCGACCAGCCACTCAGCGCTCTCGCCGCGCCACCAGTCGACTGCGTATCCGCCGGCGCCAACCACGTCGGTAAAGCTGGCGCCGCCGTCGTCGGACGCGATGATGCGTTTACCACCCGCCGAATCCAGGGCCATGGCGAGTTGCTGCGGGCCAGCGGGCCCGTAGCGGGTGGCGCGGACTTGCGGCGCAGTAATGCCGACCACCTTGTCGTCGTTGCCAAACGCAGGGCCGCCGTACAGGCCGCTTTCACTGGTGGCTTTATGGATCCCACGTCCGGCGATACCGAGCACCATCTGGTTGCTGGTGCCGTTCCAGGCACCGTCGTAAGCGGGCATCAGCGCACCAGTCGCAGAACCAATGCTAACGCTCTGCTCACCATCGGGATCGGCCCTCACGGGACACGCACTGACACCCACCAGCGCGCGTGCGTCCTCGTAAGTGGCGGTTGGAGCGACGATGCCTGTGCCGGGCAGGTAGCAGACATTGTTATCGACCGACTGCACATTGACGAATGCAGTGTCGAAATTGGCGGCCGCCGCCGGTTTGGCGATCACTGCCAGGGTTTGTGGCCACGGATACGGCGACGCGTTATCGAGGCCACCGACCACCATCACATTGCCATTCACGCCACCGACGTCGAAAAACGCGGGCGTCGTCACAGCTGGCGACAAGGCGACCGAATCACCCAGTTTCGTAAGCGAGGTGACGTTGTTGATGTCAGCCCAGACATAAACATCGAGCACGG
Organism: Pseudomonadota bacterium; assembly: GCA_031418675.1. Taxonomy (GTDB): domain Bacteria; phylum Pseudomonadota; class Gammaproteobacteria; genus JADJYF01. The sequence goes on along the minus strand of JANOXY010000102.1, from coordinate 2,870 downwards.
CACCGTTGTCACCGACCACAGCCATCGCTGGCGTGCCGTCCAGGTTCCAGGCGTCCCAGTATTTGCCGCCGGTCTGGCTCAGGGGATTCACGCCGAGCGAGAGTTGCGTGAACGCCGGGTTGGGCGCAGCGAGGTCGGCCACCCACAGCGTGGCGTCGTAACCCGCCGGTTGCAGCACCAGGAACTCGGCGCCGCCAGGGACATGCACCCAACGCAGGGCCGCCGTGCCCGAAGGTTCAAGCAGATGTCCGGCGGGCAGGTCGACCTCGGTCCAGGTGGTGCCGTAGTCGCGACTGAACCACACGCGCCCACCGGTGCCGGTGGCGGTGAGCGAGACGGTAGCAACTTCGCCGCCGATGCCACTGGTCGTGATCGTCGGGCGCAGGAAACCTTGGAACGTGCCGTCGATGCCACGCTCGTCCTCGCTGACGCGGGTCACGGCGGTCCAGGATTCACCGGCGTCAAAGGTACGATAGAGGGTGTTCGCAAAACCACTCCCCGCGTAATACACACCGGGCGTGCCGAGGTCGGCAGTCAGGGTCGCGTTCTGCGTGGGCAGCCCGAAGGTCGGCAACGGCGTGGGCGCATTGGCCAGTGCGACAAGGGTGGCATTGGACGTCATTGCAGCCGATACATTCACGTCGGCTTGGTCGAGGGTATAGCCTGGCGCTTGAACCCGTCGTGTGTAGCTGCCGTCGTCGAGTTCAATCGAATAGGCACCATCGCTATCGGTGCGTGTGGCGCTGGGATGGCCGTCGGCGGCGACGAAGACCACAACCGCGCGCGCAACAGGATCAGCGCTGGCAGAGTTGGTGACGCTACCGGTGATGGTTGCGGCGCCGCTGGCGGGTGCCGCAAGAACCAACGCACAGGTCAGAAGATAGGCCGGGGCCGAGGGTATTTTGGTTTGATTTGGGGTATTCATGCGCGAATTTTCGGCGGCCGCCTCTAATTCTTGAGCGGCGTCCAGTAAAGCTGGCCCCTGACGGCCGAGCTCACCGCACAAATGCGCTAACGAAGATCGTCCATCAGCGGCGCGAATCCGGGAATAATTGCCCAGGCCTGCACCGTGTCACGCAGCAAGGTTGTCGCTTCTGCACATCGTGCCGGACTGCGCGAGTTGCGTTCTCTGTGGTTAAACGGAAATACCGCAACGCGCCGGCTCAGTCGTACTTAAGGTACTTAAAACGCGGATCGTCGGGTGTGCCTTCCAAGGGTGAATCGGTATCGGCGCCCGGTTGCCACATCACTACGTCTTCGATCATTCGTGCCAGCGCAAAATCCTTATTGGTAATGCCCTCGGCTTCGTGGTTGGAGAGCTTTACATCGACCGCGGCATAGGACACTGCGAGCTCCGGGTGATGCCATGCGGCCTCGGCGAGGTGGGCAATGGCATTGACGACCATCAACGTGCCCTTCCAACCAGCCGTCTCATAGCGGCGTCGCAGGTAGCCATCCTGTGCCATCCAGGTTGGCAATTGTTCTTGAAGTCGAGTTTCGACTTCTGCCTCGGAGTAAACCTCATTCGCTGTCCGCTCACGCCAGCTCATCGCATTACCTCGCTTGAATTGAACGTCGGGTGCCACGCCGCGGCACAAGCCGAGTGTTGTGGGTTGATAGGCATAGTGTGCATTGCACCATCCGGGGCCTGCGCTGTCATCACTCCCTCAGGGCTCACATAGCCGTTGTCACGGCACTGTCCGCCCAAGGTGGTTGTTCACAACCATCGCGATGGCTGACTGGATGCACTTGTGATCGCTGGGCCAAACCATGCCCGACGGCGCCGCCATCGTGGCTTTGCAACTGTAGCTAACTTTTTAATTTTTAAAAGAATTTTTTCATGGCCCTGCGACTCGTACCGAAGTCATTTGGCACGCTGGCTGCTTTGACATCAATGGTCCCGAGTTCGCTGAACCCGAGGACTGGGGAGAAACGTCAGTTTCTAGTCATTTACCTGCAAGCTGGGAGTTTAGGCAATGCAGTGGGAAACACCTTCCTATAACGATGTTCGCTTCGGTTTCGAAGTGACCATGTACATCAACAACCGTTGATGTGCTCGTCCCGGGGTCGCTTACGCGGCCCCGGGATTTCGCCGCGGGGCCAACGTCGCCCAGCAGCCTTGACCACCTCTTTTTCATCGAGACAATCACACCGTGGTCCAGTTCGCCGTCAAACAGCCCGCAGTGACCGACGCCTTGCCCTGGGCCCGCACTGAATTTGAGCAGCACCTGCGCGCCAAGCAGAAGTTCTATCACATCAACCACCCCTTTCACTTACGCATGAATAGCGGTCAGCTTGACCGCCCTGCTATCCAGGGCTGGGTTGCGAACCGCTTTTATTATCAGACCAGCATCCCGGTCAAAGACGCTGCGGTATTGGCCAATTGCCGTGATCGCGACGCGCGCCGCCTGTGGGTGCAACGCATTATCGACCACGATGGCACGAGCGGTGAGGAAGGTGGCATCGAGGCCTGGCTGCGTTTAGGCGAAGCGGTGGGGCTGTCGCGTACGGAATTGCTGGACGAACGTCATGTACTGCCCGGCGTACGGTTCGCAGTCGACGCCTACGTCAATTTTGCACGGGCGGCAACCTGGCAGGAGGCTGCCTGCTCGTCCCTGACAGAAATGTTCGCGCCCGAGATTCATCAACGCCGTCTGGATAACTGGCCGGTTGTCTATCCATGGATCGAAGCCAAGGGCTACGAGTATTTCCGCAATCGCCTGGCCGAAGCGCGCCGCGATGTGCAGCACGGCTTGGCTGTCACCCTTGAACACTTCACCACCCGCAGCGCGCAGGAATACGCGCTCAATATTCTGCAGCTCAAACTCGACATCCTGTGGACAATGCTGGATGCCATGTGGATGGCCTAT
>JANOXY010000101.1:0-16718 GCA_031418675.1 Pseudomonadota bacterium | reverse complement strand
AGCGCCGCCACCGCCACCGCCGGCGTATCACCACCATGGCCGGCCGCAAGCAGGGCCGCCATGACTTCCTGGGCGCGTGCCGCACCCATGTACACCACCTGGGTAGTCTGGCCATCGCTGCACGTGCTCAAGGCTGTCGACAATTGGCCATCGTAGTTCTGGGCGGTGATCAACTGGAGCGACTGCGCCACGCCGCGCTGGGTCAGCGCACATTGCAGCTCAGCGCCTAAGGCCAAGGCGGTGGTGACACCGGCGACAATCTCAACGGTGATACCGGCCGCACGCAAAGCAGCGATCTCTTCGCCGCCACGAGCAAACACCAGCGGGTCACCGGCCTTCAGACGCACCACCGCCAGACCACGACGCGCCAGCCGGATCATGAGGTGCTGGATAGTTTCCTGCCGGCAACTCGCTTGATAACCGCGCTTGCCAACCTGCAGGCGCCGCGCCGTTGCGCGCGTAAGTGACAGCACCGCGGGCGAAACCAGATCATCGAACAACACCACGTCGGCTTCGCCGAGTACGCGCACTGCTTTTAAGGTCAGCAGCTCGGGGTCACCCGGTCCGGCACCAACCAGGCTTACGCGCCCGCCGCGGGATTCAGGAGGGCGCATGGGCGCGACTCGTATCGATCAGGCGTTGCACATCGGGACGACAGGCACCGCATTGACTGCCCGCACCGGTTGCCGCGGCAATCGCGCTCAGGCTGGTATGCCCGGCACACAAGGCGTCGGCAATGCAGCGTGCACCAACCTGACGACAGATGCAGATCACAGGCCCCAACGCTGCGCGACCATCGGCCGGTCGACCGGCCAGCACGGCCAGGCGCTGGTCGGTCGCGATCTCAGAGCCCAGCAGAGACGCAACATAATCGCGCGACACACTCACCGGCTCGCGGGCGATGTAAAGCGCGGCGTGCAGCCGTGTGTCGCGCAATGCAAAACACCGATAGGCGCCGCGCGCGTCATCGCGATACACCAGCACCTCATCACACGCGGTACCGCCGCATAAGCGCGCGAACCACGCAGTGATATCGGTGATGCCATGCCGGCCAGCGCATTCCAGACGCCAGCCCTCATCACAGGGCATGCGCGCCCAGTATTCGCAGTCGGGGGTGAACTCGGCGCGACTCACGGCAAAACCGTACCAGTGGGCAGCATAAGCGCGCACCGCCACTGCGGTGGCCTTGGACTCCGGTTGCCCTGAGATCGGATCGGTGATCGCCGGTATCAAAACATTGAGTGCGCCGCGGCTGGCGAAGCTTGCCGAAAAATGCATCGGTACAAACACGCTGCCCGGTGCCTGGTCCTGGGTCACACGGACCCGCACCAGGATGCTGTGTGTGTCGCGTGTCACGCTCGCCAATTCAGCATCGCCCAGGGCGAGACGCGCCGCATCGGCCGGATGGATATCGAGATAGGGCTCGGCGCAGTGACTGGCGAGGCGCGCGACGCGGCCGCTGCGCGTCAGCGTATGCCATTGGTCGCGGATGCGGCCACTGTTCATCACATAGGGGTGAGACAGGTCACGGGGCGTCTGCGGTGGGCGATAAGCGGTAGCGATAAATCGCGCGCGGCCATCGCCGTGGGCAAATTGGCCATCGCCAAACAGGCGCCGCTCATCGCGCGTTACGCAGCCAGCCGGCAGTGGCCATTGCACGGGCGTAAGCGCGGCGTAACGCTCAGCGTCGAGCCCCGCCAGTGCGCCCAGATCCAATACGCGCTCACCATCGAGTGCGGTCAACGCAGCGTATTCACGCAGGATCTGCCACTCGCTGTCGTAAGCGAAACCGGCGCCAAAACCCATACGCTTGGCCACTTCACACACTATCCACCAATCGGGGCGCGCCGCGCCTGGTGCCCGGACAAAGGCGCGTTGGCGTGAGATACGCCGCTCGGAGTTGGTCACCGTGCAGTCCTTCTCACCCCAGCCGGAGGCGGGTAATACGATGTGGGCAAGCTGGGTGGTGACACTCTGCGCGCTGATGTCCGAGACCACCACCAGGGGACAACGGCCGAGGCCGGCGGCGACCGCGTCACTGTCGGGCAGACTCACCAGCGGATTGGTAGCCATGATCCACACCGCCTTGATGCGACCATCGGCGATGGCTTCGAACATCTCCACGGCTTTTAAACCAGCGTGGGGTGCGATGGTCGGGCTGCGCCAGAAAGCCTGCAGTGCCAACGCCGCACCAGGTTCATCAAATTCGCGATGGGCCGCCAGGGTATTGGCCATGCCACCCACCTCGCGGCCGCCCATGGCATTGGGCTGCCCCGTCAAAGACAAGGGCCCGGCACCCGGCAAGCCGATGCGCGCGGTGGCGAGATGACAGTTGATGATCGCGTTGACCTTGTCGGTGCCAGCGGCCGATTGATTCACACCCTGGGAATAGGCGCTGACGCTGCGCTCGTGAGCCGCGAACCAGTGATAGAACTGCAGAACATCGACGCGCGCCAAGCCCGTTATGTCGCAGACCGTGGCGATGTCGTAATCGCGGGCACAGGCCAGCGCGCTGTCGAAGCCGCGGGTGTGGGTGGCGATGTAATCGCGATCACAGCGATCAGCATCGTCGAGAAAGCGCAGCAGACCGTTAAACAGCGCCACATCGCTGCCCGGCGCCAGAGCGAGATGCAGATCAGCATGTTCAGTGGTGGCCGTCGCGCGCGGATCGATGACCACCACACGCGTACCGCGCTCAATGCGCGCGGCCAGCAGACGTTGCTGCAGGACCGGGTGACACCAGGCCAGATTGGAGCCGACCAGCACCACCAGATCGGCCAGTTCGAGATCGGCATAAACGCCGGGCACGATGTCTTCGCCGAAGGCGCGCTTATGTCCGGCAACCGAGGACGCCATGCACAAGCGGCTGTTGGTGTCGATATTGGCAGCGCCGATGTAGCCCTTCATGAGCTTGTTGGCGACGTAATAGTCCTCGGTACTGAGCTGTCCCGAGACATAAAACGCGACTGATTGTGGACCGTATTGTGCGATGGTCGCGCTAAAGCGCGCGGCTACTTCGTCCAATGCAGTGTCCCAGCTGACCGTCTGACCATTGAGCAGTGGTGTCGTGAGACGATCGTGATGGGTCAGGGTCTCACCGAGGGAGGCGCCTTTGGCGCACAAGCGGCCGTAGTTGGCGGGATGACTGCTGTCGCCACTGATCTCCACCTGGCCATCGTCCGCCACACTGACGAGCAAACCGCAGCCCACCCCGCAGTAAGCACAGGTAGTCTTGACCTGGTGTGCAGTCATTTGCGGGGCGACTCAGTCGCCACTCACGGCAAGCGGCAGACCGAGCGTGATGCGTCCATCGACCACCCGTACCGGCAAGCTCGTGACACAACCGTGATCCGGTGCCTGCACACGACCCGATTCCAGTCCAATGACCTGGTTATGCAAGGGGCAGGTGACGTGGGCACCATGCACGATGCCCTGGCTCAAGGGCCCGTTGCGATGGGGGCAGCGATCTTCCAGTGCGAAGATGCGGTCGTCCATGGTGCGAAAAATGGCGATATCCATCCACGGCGTTTCGACCCGTCGTGCACCACGCCGTGGAATATCGATCACCAACCCGACATCCAGCCAATGCCGCTCAGGTGCGTTCATGCGGGAATCCGCGGCCGTGCGACCCGTGCCATGAGTCGGAACTCACCGCTTTCGCGACCGTGGGCACGCTGGGCCCAGGGATCGTGCTGAGCAAATTTCTGCCCCTGTTCAAAACGCGCGAGCAGCGCACGGCGCATCTCGGGGCGCCCCACGATCAGGTCACGTACCGTCTGCACCCCGACCCGCGCCGCCCAGCCGTACATGCGTTCCAGATAATGGCCTTGTTCGCGATAGAGCTGCAGCGTGGCGGCGCAGTATTCCAGGACTTCATCTTCACTGGCGACGTTGCACAGGATCTCGGTGGCCTTGAGATGAATGCCGGCCGCGCCTGCAAAATGCAGCTCGTAGCCGCTGTCGACACAGATCACACCAAAGTCTTTGCAGGTCGCCTCGGCGCAATTGCGCGGACAGCCGGACACGGCAAGCTTGACCTTGTGCGGTGTCCACGCACCCCACAGGAATTTTTCCAGACGTATGCCGAGGCCCGTTGAGTCTTGTGTACCAAAACGACACCAGTCCGTGCCGACGCAGGTTTTGACCGTCCGCAGCGCTTTGCCATAGGCATGACCCGAGACCATGCCCGCCGCGTTCAATTCCGACCACACTGCGGGCAGATCCTGTTTGCGCACACCCAATAAATCGATGCGCTGACCGCCGGTGAGTTTTACCGCAGGGATCGCGAAACGCTCGGCGACATCGGCGATAGCGCGCAGTTCGGCCGGTGTGGTCATGCCGCCCCACATGCGTGGCACCACGGAGAAGGTGCCGTCCTTCTGAATGTTGGCGTGGGCACGTTCGTTGATAAAGCGCGACTGAGCGTCGTCGCGGTATTCACCCGGCCAGGCACACAAGAGGTAATAATTCAGCGCCGGTCGACATTTTGCGCAACCACACGAGGTGGTCCATTCCAGGCTTTGCATCACTGCGGGAATGCTCTTCAGCGCTTTGGCCAGGATCAGGCCTCGCACTTCATCATGACCGAGTGCGGTGCAGCCACACAGGGCCGCAATCCCATCAACCTGGTAGGCGTCACCTAGCGCGAGCTTCAATAACTGTTCAACCAGACCCGTGCAGGATCCACACGAAGAAGAGGCTTTGGTCTGGGCGCGCACCTCAGCCAAGGTTTTTAAGCCCTGGCCGCTGATGGCCTTAACGATCTTGCCCTTTTTGACGCCGTTGCAGCCGCAGATCTCCGCCTCATCGGGCAAGGCTGCAACGGCCGCCGTAGGGTCCAGCTGGGCACCCCCGGCGTAATGCTGGCCAAAAATCAGCGTATCGCGCGTGTCGCTGACATCGCGCGCGTCGCGCAGCTGCTGATAGAACCACGCACCATCACGGGTATCACCGAACAACACCACACCCACGATGCGATTCTGCGCCAGCGTCAGACGTTTGTAGGTCTGGCGCGCGGCGTCGCGCAGAACGACTTCTTCGCGTCCCTCGCCATCGGCGAAGTCACCCGCCGAATAAACATCGATGCCGGTGACTTTGAGCTTGGTCGATACCGCCGAACCCGTGTAGTGAGCGTCACCCCCACCAAGCTGGGCCGCTACGACCCGCGCCATTTCATACAAGGGTGCGACCAGGCCATAACATTGACCGCGGTGTTCGACACATTCACCCACCGCAAAAATATTCGGATCAGAAGTACGCAGATCATCACCGACCAGAATTCCACGCCCGACCTTGAGTCCCGCCGCGCTGGCGAGACTGATGCTGGGTCGGATACCGATGGCAAACACGACGAGATCGGCGTCGAAGCGCCGGCCGTCGCTCAATTCGACCCCACGCACCCGCTCGTCACCGAGCAGCGCACTGGTGCTGGCTTCGGTCACTACCTCGATGCCCCGACCGATCAGAGCTTGGGCGAGCAGATAACCCGCCGCTGCGTCGAGCTGGCGTTCCATCAAAGTCGCCGCGAGATGCAGCACGGTGACGGCCATGCCGCGCTCCTTGAGCCCGGCGGCGGCTTCCAGCCCCAGCAGACCACCGCCGATGACCACCGCCCGGCCACCTTTTGCAGCGGCCGCGAGCATGGCCTCCACGTCATCCAGATCGCGATAAGTCACGACGCCGCGAAGATCGTGACCTGGCAGCGGCGGCACGATGGGCCGCGAACCGGTCGCGATCAGCAGCTTGTCGTAGTGGACCACATGGCCATCAACCGCGGTGACGGTTTTTGCTTCACGGTTGATGTCGATGACGGGCGTGCCTTTATGCAATGTGATGCCATGGCCGGCGTACCAGGCATCGTCGTGAATGACGATATCCGCGTAAACCTTTTCACCTGACAGCACCGGCGACAACAAAATGCGATCGTAGTTGACGCGTGCTTCGGCGTTAAAAATCGTGATGTCGTAGCGGTCGATGCCGTTGTCGAACAATTCGTCGAGCACCCGCCCGGGCGCCATACCATTGCCAATGATCACGAGTTTTTCGCGCATGGCCTGCTCTCCCCTGTGGATGTTCATTTTTAAGCCGCCTGTTTGCGCTTACCGCCGGCGGTATGCGCAGCAGGTGCCGGCGCGGCCGTGGGTGGATGATCGTGGTCGTTGAGAAACGCCAGGACTTCCCGGCGCAGCTCGTAGTAGCGCGGGTGCGTCAGCAAAGCCTGACGTGTGCGTGGCCGCGGCAGATCAACGGCCATGATGTGACCGACCCGCGCCTGGGGGCCGTTGCTCATCATCACCACGCGGTCCGCGAGCAGAATGGCTTCGTCCACATCGTGGGTAATACAGATGGTGGTGACCTGGGTGCGCTTCCACACGTCCATGAGCACTTCCTGCAGATCCCAGCGTGTGAGGCTGTCGAGCATGCCAAACGGCTCGTCGAGCAGCAGCAGCTTGGGTGATAAGGCGAATGCGCGCGCGATGCCCACCCGCTGTTGCATGCCATTGGAAAGTTCGGCGGCCATCCGTTCGAGCGCGCTGCTAAGACCAACACGGCTCAGGTAGTACTCGGCGATGTCGCGTCGCTCGCGATTGCTGGCATGGGGATAAACGCGGTCCACCCCGAGCATGACGTTGTCCCGTGCCGACAGCCACGGCATGAGCGATGGCGCCTGAAACACGACGGCGCGATCCGGCCCGGCATGGGCGATCTCACGACCGTCGAGAAAAATACCGCCGCCCGAGATCTCGGTGAGACCGGCCATCATCGACAACACGGTCGATTTGCCACAACCCGAATGACCGATCAGCGACACCACCTCACCGCGATCCATCTTGAGTTCAAAACCTTCGACGACGTTCAACGGCCCTGCAGGGGTTGAGTAAGTCTTGGTCACTTCGGAGAACTCGACATAACGCTTAGTCAGAACCGCGCGCGCGGCCTCCTGATAAGCACGAGGTGGTGGATCGGCAATGTGCGTAATCGGCCTAACGGCGGGCAAAGCGCGCTCGCAAGCGGTGGTGTCGGCTGTCTGACTCTGGCCATAGTTCAACAGGCAACGGGTGATGTCGGCGCGCAGGGTTTTGAAATCCGTGTTGGAATTCATGCTTGCCCGCTGCCGTGGACGCGGCAGTGAAACCGTGAACTGCGGCCCCAGCGTCGCACCCGGCCCGGGCGTCAAAGGGATCACGCGGTCGGCCAGCAGCAAGGCCTCATCAACGTCATTGGTAATGAGGATGACGGTTTTGCCTTCGGCTTGGGAAATGCGTTCGAGTTCGTCCTGCAGGCGCGCGCGGGTCAGCGCATCCAGTGCCGACAAGGGCTCATCAAGCAACAGAATGTCAGGGTTGCTGGCCAGCGCGCGCGCCACCGCCACACGCTGGCGCATGCCACCGGATAAAGCCGCTGGTTTGCGTTCAGCAGCGTGGCTCAAGCCGACCAGTTCGATGTAGTGATCAACACGCGCAGCCCGTTGTTGGCGTGACTGGCCAATACAAACCTGATCCACCGCCAAGGCGATGTTGTCGCGCACCGTCAACCATGGCATCAGCGCGTAGGATTGAAATACCACACCGCGATCCGGTCCCGGTCCGGTGATGGGCTTACCGCGCAGCTGCAGGCTGCCGCTGTCGGCCCTTATCAAGCCCGCGACCAAAGACAACAAGGTGGTCTTGCCGCTACCCGAAAAACCAACGATGGCGAGGAACTCGCCCTCCGCCACTGTCAGATTGATATCGCGCAGCACATCCAGGCTGCGCGCGCCGTTCTGGTAGCGCTTCGCCACTTGCTGCAGTTCAAGAAAAGCCATGACGATTTCTCCGTGCCCGACTCAGCGCGTCGCCGCGCCGCGACTGACCAGTTGCTGAAAAGTGAACATCAGCCGATCGAGCAGAAAACCAATCAGGCCGATCACCAATACCGCGACCATGATGCGAGCCAGGGACTGCGAGCTGCCGTTCTGGAATTCATCCCACACAAATTTCCCTAACCCGGGGTTCTGGGCCAGCATTTCGGCGGCGATCAAAACCATCCAACCCACGCCCAGGGACAAACGCATGCCCGTAAAAATCAAAGGCAAGGCGGCGGGCAAAATGATCTTGAGCGTGCGACGTGGCCACGACAGGCGCAGCACACGCGCGACGTTCAACAAATCGCGATCGACCGAGGCGACACCCAGCGCGGTATTGATGATGGTCGGCCACAGGGAACACAAGGTGACGGTGATGGCCGAAACCAGAAACGATTTTGATAACCAGCCGTCGTTACTTTGGAAGGTAGCGCTGACCAGGATAGTGACGATCGGCAGCCACGCCAGCGGTGAGACTGGTTTGAAGATCTGAATCAACGGATTCAAGGCCGCTTGCACCACGCGACTGCTGCCACACAGCAGACCGATCGGCACCGCCACCACGGTTGCAATCATGAAGCCCGTGAACACCGTCATTAGACTGGTGGCGATCTGATCAAAAAACGTGCGCTTGCCGGTCCACGGACGCGTGATGGGCTTGAAGCCCGGATCCTTGCGTGCCTGTTCGCTATTGCGCACCGCTTGCCGTGCCGCGAAGGCGGCAGCTTTTTCACGCTCGGCATGGTGCTCTTCGATAAGATTGCCAAATTCAGCCGCGACCGCTGCAGGGCCCGGCAACACGCCGAGACTGGTTTCGACGTTGCGTGCGATCAATTGCCACGCGCCGAGGAATAGCGCTATGGCGAGCAAGGGCACGCCGCACACTTCGAAAAAAGCCTGCAGCTGACGCTTCGGGTCTTCGCCGCCACACAGGCGCAGCAGCGGCGCGAACCAGTTCAAACCGACCCGTTCGCAGAAGCTGGCGGATGACGCAAACCTCATTTTGTCGCCCCCTGCAGACCAAGGCTCTGCTTGGCGAGATAGGCATTGGGCTGCTTGGCATCAAATTCGATGCCATCGATGAAGCGCGACGTGCCGGCGCTCATGGCCGCGGCGGGCGGCAGTATCGACGCATCAACGCTACCGGCTGCGATCAACTCCTCAGCCGCGGCGCGATAAAGATCGGCACGATAGACCTTCTTGGCGGTCTGTTCGTACCAGCTGTCGGGCTGTTCAGTGGCAATCTGTCCCCAGCGACGCATCTGTGTAAGAAACCACACTGCATCCCCATAAAACGGATATCCGGCCTGCTCAGCGAAATAAACATTCGCCTCGGGAGTCGGGCGCACGTCGCCCTTTTCATACTGGTATTGGCCATGCAGCGGGCCGCTCAGCACCGAGGCGTCGGCACCCACGTATTCTGGTCGTGCGAGGATCTTCACCAGCTCCGTGCGATTGACGCCCTGGTCGGCGTCCATCCATTGCTCGGCGCGGATCACTGCTTTGATCATGGCTTTGACCGTGAGCGGATTTTTCTCGACAAAATCGCGGCGCAGACCCAGGATTTTTTCCGGTGTGCGCGACCAGATCTCGGCGGCAGTGATCACCGGCACGCCGATACCCCTCATGACCGCCTGCTGATTCCATGGTTCGCCCACGCTGTAACCAGCAATCGTGCCAGCGCCTAGTGTTGCCGGCATCTGCGGTGGCGGCGTGACCGATAACAACACTTCGGCATCGGTGGTACCGGTATTGTCCCCGGCCGTGTAATAACCGGGATGCAGGCCGCCGGCTGCCAACCAGTAACGCATGACGTAGTTATGGGTGGAGGTCGGAAACACCATGGCCATGGAGAACTGCCTGCCGCTGGCTTTGATGCCTTCAATCGCAGGTTTCAAACTACTGGCAGCAATGGGATGCGTGGGATGACCATCGGGCTGCGCCGCAAGACCCGGTTTCATTGTGTCCCACACTTCGTTACTGACCGTTACCGCCAGGGTATTCACGCCGAGACCGGCCACGCTGACCAGCTCAGCCTGATTGCCGAACCCCACCGCCGCCCCCAGGGGCTGGCCGGGCAACATGTGGGAAGCGTCGAGCGCACCATCGATCACACGATCCAGCACTACTTTCCAATTGGCCTGGGCTTCGAGGGTGACGTAGAGCCCTTCGTCTTCGAAGAAGCCTTTTTCATAGGCGACGATCAGTGGTGCGCAATCGGTGAGTTTGATGAAGCCGATTTTCAGTTCCTGCTTCTCAGGCGTAGCGGCCATCACGGCCGTCGCGCATATAGCCAGCAACAAAACGCAACCGCGGGCTAAGCGTCGTGGCAGCGCTGGTGTTTTGGTTCCGAACATAGTGCTCTCTCCTGTCGAACAACGGCGGTCCGTCAACCGCGGGCAAAAAAAACGGCGTCCGGCAGCAACCCTCAGGGTCCTGCGCGAGACACCGTTGTCTTGGTCGATGTAGCGCCCCGTCGTTGGACCGCTATCAGCATTCATTTTTCGGACTGCACGTTCGCAACCGCTGGCGCGTATTGATTGCCGCGGGCTGAACTGTCAGTGGATCTTCAATGCAACTAGCTTGCCAACACCACAATCGTGTTGTGAAGCGCAGAAATCGCCCCATTGCTGCCTGGCTAGCAGCGCCATGGCCACTCGCCGCATCATTTGTGTGCACCACGCACCACGGCATTTCAAACTTGCGCGCGCTCAGCGGGGCGAAACGCGATCGCAAAACTCCGTGCGTAGCCGTTCGGGTCGAGTCCATCCCACAACCGTCCGTCGATCAGACGCGAACTGCGCAGTGGCACATCGGGCACGGCGATATCGAGCGCGGTGGCCGCCTCGCAATACAACGCGGTTTGATTCACGCGCTCAGCCACCGCCGCCGAGCTCAACGCCGTACACCAGGCCATAGCGCAGCTGCGCGGAATCCAGGGCGCCGCCCAGTAGCTTGTCGCGCACCGCAGCCCAGGATGGTTCACGGCTGGGCACGATACATATGCCGACTAAACGATCAAAACCCAGCGCTGCAGCAACAATGATCGGCGCGCAGTCGGTGAGTGCCAGATAACCAACCCGCACTTCTTCCTGTTCAACGGTTTGTCTATTCCTCTGCAAGTGCGTCCCCGGTGCGCCGCTCAGGCCAGTAATTCAGCGGCGGCAATCAGGCTGCGCGCGAGCTCCACCAGTTTTAAGTTGCGATCCATTGCCATACGGCGCATCGCTCCATAGGCGGCGCTCTCTTCCATGCCCTTCTGCTTCATGAGTATGCCTTTGGCTTTTTCGATCACCTTACGATCGGCCAAGGCGTTGCGTGCGTCATCGAGTTCGCGCTTAACGGCCTGAAACTGTTCGAAGCGTGTGATGGCGACCGTCAATACGGGCGTTACCCGCGCCGGATCGAGGTCACCCACCACATAGGAACTGACGCCGGCCGCCACCGCGTTGCGGATCAGCTCGGCGTCGTCGTCCTGGGTAAAGATCACGACCGGCCGCGGCTGCTCGCGGTTGAGTGCGTGCATGTCTTCGAGGATGTCGCGATTGGGTGAATCGATATCGATGATGACCATGTCCGGGGCCACCCGCAGCACTTCCTCACGCAAATCGCAGCCATGATCAAAATGCGCGACGATGTGATGACCGGCCGCGAGCAGGGTCTGTTCCAGCACCGCTGCACGCTCCGGGTAGGCATCGACGAGCAGTATCCGCATCAGAACTGCAGCTCAGCCCACATCCACAACCTGGTCAGGTCGTAGGCCTGTTTACCGGCACTGGTGGCGCCATTGCGGGCCAGATTAGTGGCATTGCCCGAAGCCTCGTAGCGCGCATATTTGATGCCCAGCGTGTAGTGCTGAAAGATCGGGCGCGTGAGCTGCACGTTCCACTCATTGCCGTAGTTGTAGTCACCCTGATCGGCGCTGAAGTCGTGATAGATGACAGCCAGATTGGCGCCGGCAATCTTGAACGCCAAGGTGCCGTAGATATCAACGATGCCGTCAGCGGGTGTGGTCAGAAAACGATCGGCCCAACCCTGGAAGGCGTGATTGGTACCGAGAGGCGTCTGGAAAGCACGCCCGATCTTGCCCTTGCCAACCGGCACGGCGCCGTCGCCACCGAGCACTTCGTAACTCCCCTTGAGGGTGACCTGCTCCAACCACTTGTGATTGATCAGCTTGCTGACCCCGAGTTCACCAAGGTAGTAGTTGACGCTGATCTCGACCGGGTTGTCGTCGCCATAGTCTTCTTGATGGGCGAACTCAGCGGTGTAGAGAATTTTTGCGGCCCAGCCCACCACGTCATAGGCACCCTGCAGCCGCGCGCCATAGGTAGCGGTCGACAAAGCCCGCGTGCCGGCCAGACGGTTGTCACCGAAGTCCAACAGGTAGGCATAGGGTTCCAAGGTGGAATAGGGAATGCTGCGATAGGTCAGATCGATAAGATGGCCGTCGACGGAAAAATCCGCACGGTCGGCCAACCGATTGTCTTCACCAAAGATGCGGTTGACGTTCCACACATAGGCATAGTCGACGTGCAGGGCGGGCACACTGTCGTTGACCATGCGCAGCGCATCGAATGTCTGCCAGTTCTGACGCCAGAGGATATTGCCGACATGGCGGTGAAACGGCGCCTGGCGGTGTTCGATTTCCTGGCGGCCCAGCCAGAGCTGGGTCTTGGGCAGGCCGCGATAACGCAGGTTGGCCTGTTGGATTTCGGTGCCTTCCGGATCAACAACAATGGCGCGCGACGCGTACCCGTTGCCACCGCCATCGTTGAATTTTTCGTCACCGAGCACACGCACGTCTTCAAGTTGTCCGTACAGGCCGAAGCCGTGATACAGGCCCGTACTGTAACCAAGCGCACTGCGCAGGGTATTGGCATAAGCATCGGCGAGTTTGGGCTGCTGACCATCATCGACATTTTCGAAACGGTAGCGCAGATACAAATCGGGCTTACCACCGGTCAAGGCGCGCCATAGGTCATCGGCCACGGCTATATGCATCGTCATGATCGCGCCCATCGCCATCACAAGGGTCGCTGCCGCGCGATGGCGGCATCGTAATGTTGTCATCGTTTTTTCCTCGTGCAGTTGCAGGTCAGGGTTACGCTGCGCTTGAACGACCCCCCAGCGTTCGTACGCAGACACAGACCCGCTGCTCCGTTGCAACCGGCAAGGAACGGTTCGAAACAAACCGAGCCCGACATTGGGCCAACTCCTGACGTGGTCTTTTGCAATATCGGGGCCAGTGCAAAAACACACTGTCCACGGCGAAAAGCGCTGAATTATTGCTGCCTGAGTTGCGCTGAGCGCACCGTCATGGGGAAATGAAGCCCTATTAGCGTGCAGTAACGCTGGGCGACACAATTGCAATTGCGCGCCACTCCACGCATGGGGCCACGATGAGCGACGGCCTCAATCGCAGCACAAAAACCAGCCTGCCGCGCACGGTGTGGGCGCTGGGGCTGGTCAGTCTGTTGATGGATATGTCGTCGGAAATCATCCACGGCCTATTGCCTCTGTTTTTGACCACGACGCTGGGCGCTAGCGTCGCCCTGGTGGGCATTATCGACGGCGTGTCGGAAGCGACCGCGGCAATCGCCAAGGTTTTTTCTGGCTATGTGTCCGATCGCATCGGCCGGCGCAAACCGCTCATCCTGCTTGGTTATGGGCTGGCCGCATTATCCAAGCCACTCTTTCCGCTGGCCACAAGCGCTGGCCTGGTATTGGGCGCACGTTTTTTCGATCGCATTGGCAAGGGTTTGCGCGGCGCGCCGCGCGATGCACTGATCGCCGACGTCACGCCGGATTTTCAACGGGGACGCGCCTATGGGCTGCGGCAGGCGCTTGATACCGTCGGTGCCTTCGTCGGGCCGCTACTTGCCATCGGCCTCATGCAGCTCTACACCAACGACATGCGCATGGTGTTCTGGTTCGCCGCCATCCCGGCTGCGTTGTCGGTGTTGTTTGTCTTGTTTGGTGTGCATGAAGCACAGCGCATCCCCGACAAGGTCGCGGCGAGCACACCCGTTCAATGGCGTGACCTGCGCAACTTTGAGAAGGCCTACTGGTGGGTGGTGCTGATGGGTGTCGTTTTCACCCTGGCGCGCTTCAGCGAGGCCTTCCTGATCCTGAAAGCCCACGACGGCGGCCTGGCGCTGGCGCTCGCGCCGCTGGTGTTAGTCGCAATGAATCTGGTTTATGCACTCGGTGCCTATCCTGCCGGCGCGCTCGCCGATCGCATGGGCGCGCGTAGCCTGCTGCTGGCCAGCCTGGTAGCGCTCATCGCGGCCGATGTGCTGCTCGCGCTAGGGGAAGGTCTCGTCATGATCTTCGCTGGCATCGCGCTGTGGGGTGTGCACATGGCCTTGAGCCAGGGCCTGTTGGCTAAGCTGGTGGCTGATCACGCGCCGGCCGCGCTGCGCGGTTCGGCTTTTGGTGTGTTCAATCTGAGCAGTGGTGTGGCAATGCTGATGGCCAGTGTTTTTGCCGGTGGCTTGTGGACCTGGTTCGGCGCCGCCACTACGTTCTGGGCCGGTGCGGGATTTGCGCTAGTGGCGGGCATTCTGGTGGCTGCAATGAGGAAATGACGGCCGTCGTTCCCTTACGCCGCGACCAGGGTTAGATTGTGTGCCCGCGCGTTCGACGCGCCAGCAAGGACTCCTCCATGAACAAAACCACCATTCTCTACGACGACCGCGTGACCGAAGGCCTTACTGCCGAGGTCGACGGCACCCACCTGTGGCTGACGGCAGCCGATATGACCGCCGCCACCGGTTGGAAACTCGAAACCCAGGGACTCTGCCGCGGCGATGCCTGTGTGCGTGTGCAGCCGAGCTGGACCGACCCTCAGGGCCGCGTTGACCTGGCAGCGTTTAGCACCCACATGGGCCAACCGATGCTGCGCGATGGCGACGCGCTGGCTTTTGGCGAATCGGTCAGCACACGTCACGATGCATTGTTTTCCCTCGCCGCGCCCGACTTCAGCTTGCCCGATATCGACGGCCAGTTGCATTCGCTGGCCGATTTCCGCGGCAAAAAAGTCTTCATGTATTCCTGGGGTTCCTACTGAGGCTGTTCGTTTGACCTGTCCGTGTGGCAGGCAGTGTACGAAGAGCTGAAGGGACAAGGCCTGGAGATCATCGCCGTGGCCTTTGATACCGCGGGTAAAGCCGCCGTCGAAGCGAGCATCCGTGCGGTGGATTGCAAAGAACGTCCGCCTGTCCTCGCGCGCATCATGGGCTGGTCGGAAGATCTGTGGGCGCGCCAGGCGCCACCGACCTATACCTGCCTGATCGACGAAGCCCACGTGGTCGCCGAGTTGTACGGCATGGTCAACGTGCCGCAGGGTGTGTGGATAGACGAACAAGGCCGCATCGTGCGCCCCGCCGAATCGGCCGGCAGTGCCGATATCGCGCGCCATATGAATCGCGAGACCTTCGAAGTCTCCGACGCGGTCGCCAACATGGGCTTTGACGTACGCAACACCTATGTCGATGCGCTGCGCGACTGGGTGAAAAACGGTGCCAAGAGCCGCTATGTGCTGCCACCCGATGAAGTGCGCAAACGCATGCGCGGTCCCAAGCAGGATGACGTTGTTGCTGCCACCCATGTGCGGCTCGGTCGTTATCTGTATGGCAAGGGTGAGCTAGCGCGTGCCAAGCATCACTTCAAAGAAGCCGTGCGCCTGTGTCCCGATAGCTGGAACTATCGACGGCAGTCCAACATGCTCGATCCCGACAAGGTTGGCCAGTTGAACTCGGGCCCGGACTTCTGGGAGGCGGTTGATGCCTTGGGTGACAAGGCCTTTTATCCGCCGGCTGATTTCAGCATGGCGAAATAGGCGCCTGAGCTGACGCCGATGCGGGTCGTGCCGACTTCAGTGCCGGCGCGATCCGCGATAGGTCATCGCCTGCTTTTGGATCCTGAGTCGGCTCCGCGGCGCTGGGCCCGGCGTATCATGCCGCGATGAGCGAGCGTCCTTTTCATCACACTGACACCGGCTTCCGCAACAACCATCCCGAGGGTTGGCGACGGGGCAGCTTCTGGGCCTGGCAACGGGATCGCTGGACCAAGGGTGTGGCCAAGCCACCTGCCGGTGGCTGGCATTTCCCGGCAGACGTTCCTAACACCGGCTGGCTGCGCGCCAATCGCAGCGAGCCAACCATTACCTGGTTGGGCCATTCGACTTTTTTATTGCAGATCGGCGGCATCAACGTCATCACCGATCCGCATCTCTCACCACGTGCTTCGCCACTCAAGACCCTGGGTCCTAAACGCTGGATGCCAGCGGCGATCGCGATCGAGCAACTGCCCCACATCGACATCGCCCTGATCTCGCACAATCACTACGATCATCTCGATGAAGCAACGGTGACCCGCCTCGCCCGCCAAGCCGGTGGGGCGCCGCGTTACATGGTGCCGCTGCGTCTGGCCAATTGGTTCAATCGACGTGGTTTGCACAGTGTCACTGAACTCGACTGGTGGGAGATGTTTTCCTGTTCAGGGCTGAGGCTGACCTTCACGCCGGTGCAGCACTGGAGCGCCCGCAGCGCCTGGGACCGCGATCAATCCCTATGGGGTGGCTGGCGCCTGGATCACCGCGATTTCAGTTTTTTCTTCGCCGGCGACACCGGCTATTCACCGGACTTCAAAGAAATTCATCGGCGCCTGGGGACGGTTGACCTCGCTGCCTTACCCATCGGGGCCTACGCGCCGCGCTGGTTCATGCAGGTCATGCATGTTGATCCCGACGAGGCGGTGCAGATCCATCTCGATCTCCGTGCACGCCATTCCGTGGCCATGCACTGGGGAACGTTTGTATTAACCGATGAAGCCTTGGATGAGCCACCGCAGCGGCTCGCCCGTGCGCTCG
>JANOXY010000100.1:0-4614 GCA_031418675.1 Pseudomonadota bacterium | reverse complement strand
CTGAATTATTCATCGGCATCAATCTGGTGGTGGGGCCGCTGTTGCAGCAGATGGCGGTCAGTGATCTGGTGCGGCGCGGTGCGCTGCCCAACGACGATCCGGTGTCGCCGCACATTGTCATGACCGTGGAACGGGATCGTCGCCGTAACCTCGCCGCCACCCAGGCCTTTGTGACGATGGTGATCGATGCTGCCAGCCCCCATAGCGCCCACAACCGCGGCGTGATCCAAACCTGGCTGGACGATTGGAGTGCGCGCGCCGATGCCGCAGCACAAGCACTGGCACCGGTTTATGCGCTGGCGCCCAACCTGGGTCTGGAATTTCACGCTTCCCATGCTGCCGCCTGTGCCAGCACGGCGAAGCTAATCCGCGCGCTGGGTTTCACTTCCAGCCTGGCGGCGCAGGGATGAGCGGTCCCGGTCGTACCGATGTGTCGCTGGTGCTCATGCAGGGTTCACCGGAAGCACAAGCCACCGTTGACGTGCTGGAGCGAGCCTATCCCGACATGGTCGTCGCCGATCACGGCACCTACTGGAAACTCACCGCGCCCGGTGGTCACATCGAGGTTGATTTGAATCTGGTCGCCGAGGAACTGGGGGCAGAATTGTCCATGTCGCAATGGCTGGTGATCATGTCGACCTACGTTGGACGTGTGCTGACCGAGCCGGACAAATTCATCCTGACCAGCGACGTCACCCAGATGCACCGCGCCTGAGTTTTTCGCCGTGGATGAAGTGTTATACCAGGTCGAGCTCGCGCCCGGCGGGCAGACGTTTAGCGTCGGCGAAAATGAAACGGTGCTCGATGGCGCACTGCGCGCCGGCGTCGAGATTCTTTACGGTTGTCGTCAGGGCCGCTGCTCGACTTGTAAATACATGATCGAAGAAGGGGAGGTCGACGTTGGCGATGTCAACGCCTATTCCCTGCCCGATAACGAACGCGATGCCGGCTGGGCCTTGTTGTGTCGCGCCAAACCCTATAGCGATTTGCTGATCCGCGATCATCGCGAGCCCGATGACCGGGCCTTGCCGGTGCTGACGCCGGCAAGTTTTGAAGCGGAAGTGGCGGCCGTCAACCAACTTACGCCCGAATTATGGGAGCTGCAGGTTAGCCTGCCGGCACCTTTGCATTTTTATGCCGGACAATTTGTCGAGCTGGGCTTGCCCGGTGTGCAAGGCACGGTGATGCGCAATTATTCGATGGCATCCTCACCGGCATCGGATCGCCGCTTGAGCTTCCTCTTGAAGCGTATCGACGGCGGCGCATTTTCGGGTCGCATCGGCGCACTGCAGACCGGCAGTGCACTTAGCGTACGTGGGCCCTTTGGCGCGAGTTATATACGCGCCGGCGAGCGACCGGTGGTGATGTGCGCCATCGGTTCGGGCCTGGCACCCGTGATGTCGATGTTGCGCGCGGCGGGCGAGCGCGGCGATACACGCAGCTTCACGTTGTTTTACGGTGCGCGCCGTGCGCAAGACTTGCCGTATCTGGACGAGCTGCGAGCGGGCTTCGGCTTGCGGTTTGATTTTGTGCCGACGCTGGACGGCCTGCAGGACGGTGATGACTGGCAGGGTGCAACGGGCACGGTGACCCGCGCCGTGCAACACGTCATTGAAAACGCGCGGGATATCGATGCCTATTTATGCGGTGCGCCGCCGATGTGCGACACCGTCAGTCGTTTGTTGAGCGCCAAGGGGCTGCTGGCAGAACAATTGTTTTTTGATCGCTTTTTTGCTGCAGCCAGCTGAGATCGCATCGATTCAGCATCCACCCAGCGTACCGCAGTAGGCCGCTGCCCGGCACGGCTGCGAATTTATTCCAGCGCAGACTTGTAATAGGCTAAGCCGCGGTTCACGGCGCTGATGCAGAACCGAGAGCGGACAGGACCACCTGACGTCAGTCCATTCGATTGATCAATCTTCTGGCTGGAGCACTCAGCAATACCAATGAAAACCATCAAGGCACTGACAACCTTCGCGATGTTGTTGGCGATCCTCGCAGGCTGCGCCCAGGTTGGTGACCGGCCTGTAGCGGCGACCACGGCCGTAGCGGGCAACGCCAATAGCACCAACCCTGACCGTTTTACCTTCAAGATCCCCGTCGCCGGCGCGCTGGCCGGACAATCCACCGAAGAGCGTGCGCGTAAAGAAATCGAGTACTACCGCAGCCACAACGGCTACAACTCCTACGAGATCGTGCGTCGTGATGCCATGGGTTCGCCGGTTTCTTATTACGAGTACGAAGTGCAGTTCGCCAAAGTGGTCGGCGTCGAAGCGATTCTCGCTGAGTAGCGACGACCACCCATCACGGGCGCGGCGCTGTAAGGACGAAAGTGGCTAGCGCTGGCCCGCACCCGCACTACTCGGCGGGTGGTGTCGGTGTACCCGCGACCGGATCGGCAACCACCGGTGCGGCTTCTTCAATAGCGGGTTCGGTGGGCGCGGCGACGCTAGGAGGCGCAGACGCACTCGGGCTCGGGCCGCTGCTTTGTCCGCAGCCAGTGAGCAGGCCGAGCAGTGTTGTCATGGCGACGATGACTACGGTATTCACATTCAATTCCTCTTGGGCTATCGGACATACGCGGGCTATGGTTAGCCGAAACCGAAGCTGATTCCAGTGTCGCGCAGTTTGCTGCAGTGCGTCCATTTTCGGCCTGCCACCGCGAGGTCTGCAGCCAAGCTGCACAGCGCGCTCGGTCAATCACTCAGACTCTCACAGCTCCTGCACTAAACGACCCGCTCGTTGACGGGGATTTTTCCAAGCCCCTTCGCAGCGGCCCGCGCCGCTGGCACTATGCGCACTCCTTTTTAATCGGACTGCCTCTATGATCGATTTTTCGCGTGCCATGCTTTTTCGCGTTGCCAGTGTTGCGGTGCTGCTGAACCTCGCAGTCAACAGCGCGGCTGAAACGCCGCCCGTGACACCCGCACGTCTTGCTGCTGGCAATGTCAGCATCGAGGCCGGCGCTGACTGGTTGACCTATGGTGGCAGTTACGCGAATTGGCGCTACAGCCCGCTGGCCGATATCAAACGCGATAACGTCGCCAAGCTAGCGCCCGCGTGGATGTTGCAGACCGGTGTGCAAGGCCAGGTCGCCGGCTCGCCGGTGGTCGCCGATGGCATGTTGTTCTTCACCGCCGCGCACAACAATCTTTATGGCCTGGATGCGGTGAGCGGCGAATTGAAATGGCACTACGAGCATTCGATGCCGTCGGATCTGCGGCTGTGTTGCGGACCCGCCAATCGTGGTGTGGCGATAGCCGGCAACAAACTCTACATGGCGACCCTCGATGCGCGGCTGCTGGCCTTTGATCGCAGCACCGGCAAGCTGTTGTGGAACACCGTGATGGCCGACTACAAACTCGGCTTCAGCGCGACCAGCGCGCCGCTGGTGGTGAAGGATATGGTCATCGTCGGCAATGGCGGCGGCGAATATGCCACGCGCGGTTTTGTCGCCGCCTACAATCTCGAGACCGGCAAAGAGCGCTGGCGGCGTTACACCGTGCCGGCGGCGGGCGAGCCCAACGTCGAATCCTGGGCGGGCGAATCCTGGAAAGGTGGTGGCGCACCGGCGTGGATGACCGGTGCCTATGACGCGGCCAGCAATATGCTCTATTGGTCCACCGGCAATCCGGCGCCTTTGTTCAACGGTGACGCGCGTAAGGGCGACAATCTCTACAGCGATTCCGTGATCGCGCTTAACGCCGACAGCGGCGAACTGCGCTGGCATTTCCAGGCCACGCCCCACGATGTGTGGGACTACGATGCCACCAATGGCGTGATGTTGATCGATGTTGAGCGTGACGGCAAAAAGGTTCGCGCCGTGACCCAGGCCAATCGCAACGGCTATGTCTATCTGCTCGATGGCACCAGCGGCAAATTCCTGCGTGGTACCCAGTACGTCGAGAACATCAACTGGTCCAAGGGTCTCGACGCCAACGGTCGTCCCACCATCGATCCGAAGTTCGTGCCAACGGTTGATGGTCTGGTTGAAATGGTTTGCCCCGGCCCGATCGGTGGCAATAACGGCTCAACAACTTACTCCTATAGCCCGACCACGGGCATGCTCTATGTGCCCGTCATCGAGAGTTGCATGTCACTTTCCAAAGAAGTGTCCGGCATGCATCCCGGCGACCCGTCGTTTGGTGGCAGTCTGGGCGATTCCTACGCAACCCTGGGTAAGGCCTATGGTCACCTCACCGCCATCGACCCTGCCACGGGCGTGATCAAGTGGCGCTACCGCGATAACCACCCGATGGTCGGCGGTGCGCTCGCAACCGCCGGCGGTGTGGTGTTTACCGGTAATCAGGAAGGTTATGCGCTGGCACTCGATCAGGACACCGGCAAAGTGCTGTGGAAGTTCCAGACCGGCTCCGGCGTGCGCAGTCAGCCCGTCACCTACCGCATCGGTGGTCGTCAGTATGTTGCCATCGGCAGCGGTACCGGCGGCCTGGCAGTGTCGGTGGTGGGTCAGCCTAAGAACATCACCATGGGTAGCGCGCTTATCGTATTCGCGTTGCCGAAGTAAGCGCATTTAACGTAGGTGCGAATTTATTCGCACATTCAGACCGGGACGCACACACTTGGACCGGGTCTCGAATGTGCGAATAAATT
>JANOXY010000099.1:0-3333 GCA_031418675.1 Pseudomonadota bacterium | reverse complement strand
CGCAGATGGTCGACCAGGTCATGACGCTGGCGCCCGACTCGCGCTGGATGCTGCTGGCACCGGTGGTACGCGGCCGTAAGGGCGAGCATCACCAGGTGTTTGAGCATCTGGC
The DNA here is from genome assembly GCA_031418675.1 of Pseudomonadota bacterium. GTDB lineage: Bacteria > Pseudomonadota > Gammaproteobacteria > JADJYF01. The sequence continues at coordinate 3,221 of JANOXY010000099.1, read as the reverse complement.
CCGGCTCGGTTATCTGCGCGCGGTGGTGGACGGCGAAGTTGTGATGCTCGATCAGCCGCCAGTGCTGGCGCTGCGCAAGAAGCATGACATCGATGTGGTTATCGATCGATTTCGCATACGCGAAGATCTGAAGCAGCGCCTGGCCGAGTCTTTCGAAAACGCACTGGGTTTAGGCGAAGGTGTCGCGCGCGTTGTGCCGATGGCGGGTGAACACGCCGCCGCCGGCGCAGATCTGGTGTTCTCTTCACGCTTCGCCTGCAAGGTTTGTGGCTACAGTATCAGCGAACTTGAGCCACGCTTGTTCTCGTTTAACAACCCGGTCGGTGCCTGTACCGCCTGCGATGGCTTGGGGGTGGTGCAGTTTTTCGACGAACAACGCATCGTCCAGCGTCCCGACATCAGCTTGCCAGCTGGCGCGATCCGCGGTTGGGATCGACGGAATGCGTATTACTATCAGCTCATCACTGCGCTGGCGAAACACTACGGTTTTGACGTCGATATCGCCTTTAATGAACTTCCCGCCGAGATCCGGCAGGTCATTCTGCATGGCAGTGGTGAGACCGAAATCGAATTCACCTATTTCAAAGCAGGCGGCCGGGCGTACAAAAAGAAGCACGTTTTCGAAGGTGTGCTACCGAATATGGAACGGCGTTATCGCGAGACCGATTCCAATGTGGTGCGCGAGGAGCTGGCGCGTTATCAGGGTTCCAAGGCCTGCGGTGAGTGTGCGGGCACGCGCCTGAATCGCGCGGCGCGCAATGTGTTTGTACACGAACACAACCTGGCCCAGGTTACGCGCATGTCGATTGGTGGCACTTTTAATTTTTTCGATAAATTGCATCTGCCGGGTAAACGCGGCGAGATCGCCGACAAGATCGTCAAAGAAGTGAAGCTGCGTCTGCAATTCCTGGTCAACGTCGGTCTCGACTATCTCACGCTCGATCGCAGTGCGGACACCTTGTCGGGCGGTGAGGCGCAACGCATTCGGCTCGCCAGTCAGATTGGCGCCGGCCTGGTTGGTGTGATGTATATCCTCGATGAACCCTCCATCGGCCTGCATCAACGTGATAATCAACGCCTGCTAAGCACGCTCGTGCATCTGCGCGATCTGGGTAACACCGTGATCGTGGTCGAGCACGATGAAGAAGCGATTATGAGTGCGGACCACGTGGTCGACATGGGTCCGGGAGCCGGTGTGCACGGCGGCCAGATCGTCGCGCAGGGCACGCCCGCCGCCATCTGCGCCAGTGCAGAGTCCTTGACCGGACAATATCTGTCGGGGCGGCGCGGCATCGCCATTCCCAGTCTGCGTTTGAAGCCCGATCCCAAACGCATGCTCTGTATCAAGGGTGCGCGTGGTAACAATCTCAGAGGGGTGGACGTCGAGATCCCGGTGGGTCTCATGACCTGCGTGACCGGCGTGTCGGGCTCCGGTAAGTCAACTCTCGTCAACGACACCCTCTATGCAGTGACGGCGCGGGATCTGAACGGTGCGACGGTCAGTCCCGCCGAGCACGATGCGGTCACGGGGCTTGAGCAGTTCGATAAGGTGGTCGACATTGACCAAAGTCCGATTGGGCGTACACCACGTTCCAATCCGGCTACTTACACGGGACTCTTTACGCCTATCCGTGAACTATTTGCTGGTGTGCCGGAAGCCCGCACCCGCGGTTATGAACCAGGACGGTTTTCGTTCAACGTCAAGGGTGGGCGTTGTGAAGCCTGTCAGGGTGATGGTGTCATCAAGGTTGAAATGCATTTTCTGCCCGATGTCTACGTGCCCTGCGATATGTGCAAAGGCAAGCGTTACAACCGAGAAACGCTCGAGATCATGTACAAGGGTAAAACCATCAGCGACGTGCTGGACATGACCGTCGAGGAGGCACGGGTATTCTTCGAAGCGGTGCCGACGATTGCCATAAAATTGCAGACCCTCACGGAAGTGGGTCTGACCTATGTGCGCATCGGCCAGAACGCCACCACCTTGTCCGGTGGTGAAGCACAACGGGTCAAGCTCTCACGCGAGCTGTCAAAACGCGATACCGGCAAAACGCTCTACATTCTCGATGAGCCGACCACCGGCCTGCATTTTTACGACATCGAACAATTGTTGAAGGTGCTGCACCGACTGCGTGATCACGGCAACACGGTGGTAGTCATCGAACACAATCTGGATGTGATTAAAACCGCTGACTGGATCATCGATCTCGGTCCCGAGGGTGGCACCGGCGGCGGTGAAGTGCTGGCGATTGGCACACCCGAGCAGGTTGCGACGGAGCCGCGCTCCCATACGGGACGTTTCCTCGCCCAGGTCCTGGCCCGCCCGGCGCCCAAGGCGCGGGCTTCCGGCTGACGGCCGAAGCCCATGACAGCCGCGCTGCGCCCTGGTCCACGCAATGCCATCAGCGATGTTGAGGGTCTGCAGGTGGGCCATGCCAGCGATGCCGACATCGGCACCGGCGTCACCGTCATCCTGCCCACTAAGCCCTGCACCTGTGCGGTCGACGTGCGTGGTGGTGCGCCCGGCACTGCGCTGACGGATTTACTCGACAGCGCCAACATCGATATGCCGGTGGACGCCCTGGTGCTGACCGGCGGCTCGGTATTCGGCCTGGCGGCGGCCCAGGGTGTGATCCTGGCACTGGCAGCCAGCGGAAGTGGTGCCAACTTTGTCGGGCGTTGTGTGCCCTGCGTGCCGGCCGCCGTGATCTTTGACCTGCTCGTGCACCAAGGCCGTGACTGGTTGGGCGCATCACCCTATGAAGGTCTGGGACGCGCCGCACTGGCGGCGGCTACGCAAGATGTTGCCCTCGGTACGGTGGGTGCGGGCAGCGGCGCCTCGGCCTGCAGTTACGCCGGCGGTGTTGGCACGGCCTCGGTCACCACCGACGACGGACTGACCGTTGCTGCGCTGGTGGTGGTCAACAGTTTTGGTGAAGTGGTGATCCCGGGCACGCGGCATTTCTGGGCCTGGCCCTATGAGTTTGGTGACGAATATGGCGGCTTGGGTGCGCCGCCCATGGCCGCGCCGCTGGCGGCTGAGATGCCCTTGCCGATACCTCTGCGCGAACCGGGCATGAGCACCACTTTGGCGGTGGTGGCGACCAATGCAACACTCGATCGCGCCCAGGCCAAACGGGTGGCGGTGATGGCGCAGGACGGCATGGCGCGCGCCATTCGTCCGGTGCATACCTTGTTTGATGGTGATCTGGTGTTCGCCC
>JANOXY010000098.1:0-8709 GCA_031418675.1 Pseudomonadota bacterium | reverse complement strand
CGGTACCCGCGCTGCGGTTCGCCGTGACCTTCGTCGGCATCTCGACTCGTTCGAAGGAGTGGCGGTACTCGTGACACACGATCCGGTTGATGCGTTCGCGCTAGCCGATCGCGTTGCGATCCTCGACGGCGGCCGCATCGTGCAGACCGGCACGCCCGGCGAGATCTACGAATACCCCGATAATCGTTTCGTCGCAGATTTTGTCGGCTCGGTGAACCTTTTCGAAGGCCACATCGTGGAGCAAAACGATCACTACGTCAGGATCCGGGCAAGCGATGCTGACTGCACGCTGTGTATCAGTTGCGAGGTGACAGCCTCGTCAAGCGAACGCTTGTGGGTCGCGGTGCGTCCGGAAAAGATCGCCATCAGTCGCGCGGCACCGGCCGATACCCGCGAGAACTGCGTGAGTGGCGTGGTCGAAGGCATCGCCTACCTGGGGGACATGTCGGTATTCAAGGTCAGGCTTGCTTGCGGTAAGTCGCTCAAGGTTACCCAACCCAACCTCATTCGCCACAGCGCCGATCGTATCGCCTGGGACGAGCGCGTATGGCTGTCGTGGCATGCCACCAGCGGCGTGGTGCTGAGCGCGTGAAAAAACCCGGCACGCGTGGCCCAGGTAATCGTCTGGCGCGGGACAACGCCGCGATACCACGGCTGCTGCTGCGCTGGGTGAGCACCGTTTGTAACGCCCTTGGGGTGGGTGGTCGGCGCGGCGTGATCGCCCTGCCCTATGTGTGGCTGACGCTATTTTTCGTAGTGCCCTTGCTGATCGTCCTGAAGATTTCTTTCGCGGAACAATTGCTCGCGCAGCCGCCTTACAGTGCACTGATAGAACGTAGCGCAGCGGGCGATCTGAGCGTCAAGCTGAACCTCGCCAATTATCGCTTTCTGCTGGAAGACGCCCTGTACTGGAAGACCTATCTCAAGTCGGTGGAAGTGGCGTTTTTTTCCGCTCTCACCTGTCTCATCATCGGCTATCCGATGGCCTATGCCATGGCACGCGCGCCACGTGCGTGGCGCAATGTCCTGCTGATGATGGTGGTGTTGCCGTTCTGGACGTCGTTCCTGCTGCGGGTGTACGCCTGGATAGGCCTGTTGAACAACAACGGCATCATCAACAACCTGCTCATGGCCAGCGGGCTCATCGAGTCGCCACTGGTCATGATGCGCACCAACTTCGCAGTGTATCTTGGCATCGTGTATTCCTACCTGCCGTTCATGATCCTGCCGCTCTACGCCGCGCTGGAGAAACTCGATACCACCCTGCTGGAAGCCGCCGCCGATCTTGGCTGCCAGCCGCTGCGCGCGTTTTTTGCCATCACCTTGCCGCTCTCGATACCGGGCATCATCGCCGGCTTTGCGCTGGTTTTTATCCCGGCACTCGGTGAATTTGTGATCCCCGATCTGCTCGGTGGCAGCGATACCCTCATGATCGGCAAGGTGCTGTGGGATGAGTTTTTTGCTAACCGCGCCTGGCCGCAGGCCTCGGCGGTTGCCATTGCGATGCTGTCCCTGGTGGTACTGATCATGGCGCTGCAAAGCTGGCTGCAAACTCGCACGCAGGCCACTGCATGAAACGCAGCAACTGGTTTCTGCACGCCTGGCTGCTGGGTGGCTTTGCCTTTCTGTATCTCCCCATCGCGTCGCTGGTCATCTATTCGTTCAACGACTCCAAGCTGGCCACCGTGTGGGCGGGCTTTTCCACCAAGTGGTACGGCGGCCTGCTGCATAATCAGCAGATTCTTGACGCTGCCTGGCTCAGTCTGAAAATCGCAGCGATGGCCGCTTCGCTGGCCACCACACTGGGCACCCTCGCCGCGTTGTGCCTGGTTCGTTTTGGCCCGTTTCGCGGACGCGCCCTGTTTAGTGGTCTGGTCGCCGCGCCGCTGGTGATGCCAGAAGTGATTACCGGCTTGTCCTTGCTCTTGATGTTCGTCGCACTCGAACGCGCCTTCGGCTGGCCCGCCGGACGCGGCACCATGACCATCGTCATTGGGCATGCGACCTTCGCGATGGCCTATGTGACCGTCGTGGTACAAGCGCGACTGGTCGGCATGGATCCCTCGCTCGACGAGGCCGCATTGGACCTGGGGGCGCGACCGGCCAAGGTGTTCCTGGTGATCACGCTGCCGCTGATTTCTCCGGCCCTGATCGCCGGCTGGCTGCTGGCATTCACGCTATCGCTGGATGACCTGGTGGTGTCGAGTTTTGTATCGGGGCCGGGCGCAACCACCTTGCCGATGGTGATTTATTCCAAAGTGCGGCTGGGGCTGTCACCGGAGATCAACGCGCTCGGCACCTTGCTGATTACCGTCGTTGCCGTAGCCATGATTGCGGTTGGCCTGCTGCTGTCCCGTCAGGACCGAGGGCGAGTGCGCGATACGCAACTAGCGCTGGGCGCAAAAAATGAGTAGCGCGCGTTTCGCCAGGTCCGTACTGCCATCAAGCATTAGTCCGGTCCGCCGCCATTTACAGCGCCACCGTGCAATTCCAAATTTGCTGACGGCTAAGCACCGGTAGTGCTGGCCTGTCATGCTGCCGGTACCATCGCAACGAGCTTGGTTCTTATGAGCACCGACGCCCCTCTGGATGACGCCCTGGCGTTTCTTGCCCAGCATCCCGATCTGCGCCAGATTCAACTGCTGCTGACCGATTTGAACGGTGTGCAACGGGGCAAATCCGTGCAACGGCACGAGCTTGAACGCATCTACAGCGAAGGTCTGCCGCTGCCGAGTTCCATTGCCGCACTGACAGCCGACGGCGACGACGCGCAGCATAGCGGCCTGCTGTGGGAGATCGGCGATATGGACTGCATTGCCTGGCCGCTGCCCGGCACTTTGGTGCGTGCGCCGTGGCTGGCCACGCCCACCGCCCAGGTGTTGTTGATGTTCGATCCCGTTGGCGGTGCGCCGGCTGCCGCGGCCGACCCACGTCTGGCGGTGGCGCGCGTCATCGACCAGCTCAAAGCCGATGGATATACCGTGGTCATCGCCGTTGAGCTCGAGTTCTATCTGCTCGACGCCGCAGCGGCGCGCGAGGGTCAGGCACGCACCAGCTCCCTGCGCGGTGGCCACCGCCACGTTTACAGCGTCGAAGAAATCGAATCACGCGCCGCCTTTTTCGACGATCTCTACGCCTGCTGCGAAGCCCAGGGCCTGCCGGTGTCGACGACCATTTCGGAATTTGGTCCGGGTCAGTTCGAAATCACCTTAAAACATCGTGATGACGCGCTGCGCGCCCTCGACGAGGCTGTGATGTACAAACGGGCGGTCAAGGGCGTGGCGCAGCGCCATGGCATGCTGGCCTCGTTCATGGCCAAGCCGTTTGCGGACTTGCCGGGCTCGGGTCTGCATCTGCATTTGAGTCTGAACGACGCCCACGGCAATAACGTCTTTGCCAGCGAAGCGGCCACTGGCAATACCTTGTTGCAATACGCCATTGGTGGCATGGCCGACACCGCCGCCGACATGATGGCGCTGTTTGCACCCTTCGGTAATTCCTACCGGCGTTACAGCGCCTATCAGTGCGTGCCGCTGGTGGCAAACTGGGGCGTCAATAATCGCACCGTTGCCTTGCGTATCCCTGCCGGGCCGGCCAGTTCCCGTCATGTTGAACATCGCATTTGCGGCGCCGACGCCAATCCTTATGCCGCCGCGGCCGCCGTGCTGGCCGGTGTGCACCACGGTCTCAACGAGCGCCTCGATCCCGGCACCCCAGTGACTGGCGATGGTTATATTGACCCCACTGGCGCCGTCCTGCCCCAACATTGGCAGGCAGCCATTGACCGTTTTGATGCGTCGAGCCTGGCGCGCGCCTATTTCGGTCCGCGCTTTGTCGAGGTCTACTGCGCCATCAAACGCAGCGAAAGCAGTCGTTATTTCAGCGAAGTCCCACAGCAGGATTACGACTGGTATCTGCATACTCTGTAGCCCAAGCAAACATGTGCTCCGACCGATGAACCTTACTCACAATCCCCTGGCAACAGGTCCTGCAGCGGCCTCGCGGCGCATAGGCATCCTGCTTTGTGATGAAGTGCTGGCGCCCATGGAAGTTACCCATGGTCAGTACCGCGACATGTTTACGCGTATGCTGGCCAACAACGGGCATCGTTTTGAACTGGTTTTTTATCGCGTTTATGCCGACGAATTTCCGCCGACGCTCGAGGATTGCCACGCTTATATCGTCAGCGGCTCACGCCGTTCGGTCTATGAAGCGGTGCCGTGGATCGCACGGCTGGCGGAATTCCTGCGCGCGCTACTGGGCGCGCGGCGGCGCGCGGTAGGCATTTGTTTCGGCCATCAGCTGATTGGCCAGGCCCTGGGTGGTCGTGCACAAAAAGCGCAACAGGGCTGGGGCCTGGGCCGACATGTCGCGCAGGTGCTGGAGAGCCGCCCCTGGATGCAACCCGTTGCCACCAGCTACGCGCTGTATGCCGTGCATCAGGACCAGGTTACCCAGTTGCCACCTGGTGGGCGACGCCTGGCCAGCAGTGCTCACTGCGAAAACGCAATGTTCGAGGTGGACGGATTGTTTCTTGGTGTACAGGCTCATCCCGAATTTGTGCGCGACTACGCGCGCGCCATCACCGAGAACAAACGCGGGCAAGTGCCCGACCCCGTACTTGATGAAGCCTTGCCCAGCTTTGCCGAGCCGATAGATGACAGCTTGATGGCGGGCTGGATCGCGGCGTTTCTGGCGGCCGATGATCAGCCACCATTGTCAGCGGCATCCGACTGATGGCCCATAAGCACGCCCACCACGGCCACGATCACCACCCGTCGCCGGGCGCGGCCAAACACGATATCGCTTTTGCAGTTGGCATCGCATTGAACACCAGCTTCGTGGTGCTTGAAATCAGCTATGGGCTGATCGCCCATTCCACCGCCCTGGTGGCCGATGCTATCCATAATCTCGGTGATGTCGCCGGTCTGGCGCTGGCCTGGTTCGCAAGCTGGCTGGCGCGTCGTGCACCGGGCCCGCGTTTCACCTATGGCTTGCGCAGCTCGACCATCCTGGCGGCGCTGGCGAATGCGGTGTTGATGTTGCTGGCCTGCGGTGGCCTGGCGCTGGAGGCCGTGCAGCGGCTGCTGGCTCCCGCTGCTGTGGCTGGACAGATCGTGATCTGGGTGGCGCTCGCCGGGGTGTGTGTCAACGGCGTTACTGCCTTGTTCTTCTTTCGTGATCGCAAACACGACCTCAATGTGCGCGGCGCCTATCTGCACATGGCAGCCGATGCGCTGGTGTCCTTGGGTGTGGCCATCAGCGGTTATGTGATCGTGCGCAGCGGTTGGAACTGGCTGGACCCGCTCGCGTCCATCACGATTCTGGTGGTGATCCTGCTCGGCACCTGGCAACTGTTGCGTGATAGCGCATTACTGTCGCTACACGCGGTGCCTGCCCATCTCGATAGCGCACCTATCGCGAAATTTCTGGAGGAACAAGCCGGGGTCACGGGTGTGCACGATCTGCACGTGTGGGCGCTCAGCACCACCGATGTTGCCCTGACCGCGCACCTGGTGATGCCCGGTGGGCATCCCGGCGATGCATGGCTCAATGAGCTCGCTCATGCGCTGACCCATGCTTATGACATCGGTCATGCAACCTTCCAGGTGGAAACCGGTATGCAAGACCATGCCTGCACCTTGGTGGACTCAGGGTGTGCGCACTAAATAGCCGCGCACGGCGTGCGCCTGTGACCCGTGCTTCAGTATCACTAGCGTCTATGCTTCTTGCACAACTTTGTGCGACGACAGAGTAGCCGCGGGCTTGGGCCACGCGATTTCAATGCCGTATTCCCGCAGGCGTGTATCCAAGGCCCAGCAGTAGTCTGATGTCACTGAACCTGGTCGTGTGATGGCGCGCAAGTTCAACCACACCACCAGCTCAAAATCGAGTCCAGTGTCACCAAAGCGCACCAGCCACGCCTGCGCTTCGCGACTGGGATTGCCACTCAAGGTGTGCTCCACGTCACGGGCAGCAGCCAGGGCTGCGGTTCGCACCAGCTCTTTATCTGTCTCGTAAGTGACGGTGAAGGGCACGTGGATGCGTCGACAGGCATCTTCCAGGGTCCAGTTCATGACTTTGCTGCTCATGAACTCGGCGTTCGGCACCAGGATGTCGACGTTATCGCTGGTGGTAATTCGCGTGGCGCGCATATTGATCTCTTTGACCATGCCCGTCGCGCCCGATTGCAGCTCAATCAGATCGCCAACATTGAGACTCTTCTCAAACAGAATGATAAGGCCCGCGACAAAGTTGCTGATCAGGGTTTGCAAACCGAAACCGACACCGATGCCCAGCGCGCTGGCAAACAAGGCAAACTTGGTTAAATCGACACCGATGGACGATAACCCGACCACCAGGCCGATGATCAGCAGCAGGTAGTGCAGCACACGGCCAACGGTATAGAGGGAAGCGGGGCTGAAGGCCGAATTACGCGGCCCCAGGCGCTGCAGTCCGCCGCGCATCAAGGCCGATAACCACCACGCGATGGTCACGATCAAGGCCAGGCGCAATAGACCCAGGGTGGTCACGGGCGTTTCATTGACCGCAAACAAAGGATAAGACAGCAGGCTGTGCGCTTCGCTCACGCTGCCGCGGACGGCGTCTTTCACCAGACGCACACTCTGACCTATACGACCCTCGCGCTCGCGCAGCCGTTCATCAAGCATCTCCACCAGTTGCGCACCACTGCGCAGCTGTGCGGCTAGATCCTCCAACGCGGTTTCGACACCGGTCAGTTCGTCGCGCGCGCGTCGGTAGAGTGTGGTGACTGCTGGTTCATCGGCCGATTCGCGCTCGATCGTGATGGCACTACGCAGCTGCGCCGCGCGTGCACTCTGTTCGGTCGCAAGCCGTGCCTGACCATCCAGCAGCGCCTGCTGTTTGCGCAACAGGCCGCGATCGGCACCGGGTTCGGTCGTGTTGCGCTCCGCCACGCGCTGCAATAACCGCTGGGCCACCACTGCCGATGCACGGCGTGCTTCGGCGATCGCGATCTCCACGCCACGTCGCAAGGTCCTGATGTCGTGATAGCGGGCTTGCGCGCGTTCGTCGGGACTGGTGGCCAGCGCGATCGAGCCGGTCAATTGCAACTTCATGAGATCGGCACTGGCGCTGCGCGCGGCGTTCGCCGCTTCCTTCTCAGCGCGCTTCCATTCTTCCAGCGCGCTGGCCGTGCATTCAATGCGTTCGCCGGCAGTGGTGAGCTGTTTGAGATGCTGGTCGAGTTCGGTCGCCAAGGCACTCTGATGGGCGCGCCGCCAGCGCAGTTCCTGATTCAAGGTTTCGATACGCAAGCGATCCCGCACCAGACGCACACCTTCAACGACACGCGCCGGGCTGTCCTGCGCTATACCGCGATAACGTAGCTTGGCCGCATCCTGATCGTCGCGTCCGAGTGCGAGCGAACGTTGGATAAGTGCGATTTCCTGGGCCTCGAGATCGGCCGCACGACGCAGCTGCTCGTTCTCGCGGCCGAGCTCCAGCACGTCGTCCAGGGGATAGGCTTTTTTCAGCACCGGTGGCACAACCGATGGTGCTGGCGGCGATTGTAAGGTGCGTTTATAACGACCGAAATGGCGCTCGATGCTGGCACGCAGCTGCGCCACATCGTTGTGTTCTTCACCGCTCAAGCTCGCGGAAATCGAGTCGAGCTGCTTGGTCAGCATGGCGTAGCGACCGTCGAGCACTTTGCCGTCGGGATCTGCGCCGACCACAAAAAAATTCCACCACTCGGCATCGAGATTGCGTGGATCAGGCACGATCAGTGCAGCAGCTTGCGGCTGCGTAATCTCAACCGTTGCACCGGGCAGGTTGGGCACCGCAGCCACGCTACGCGCAAGCGCCAGACACACCAGTAACAAGCACAAGTGCAGAAGGGATAGGTCGAATGCGGGGCGAAAGAGACGGGCGATCATCGTGCAGCAGTATAAACGGGCGGTGGGCGGCCTGCCCAGCACGGCTATGCTAGAGTCGAGTGCAACCTGCACTTCAGAGGAGCGTTACCCAATCATGCCCCCCGTTCGCCCCCGTGACGCCGCCAGCCTGGTCATTCATCGCAAACGTAACACCCACTACGAAGTTCTGATGGGGCGCCGCGGCAGCAAAGCGCGGTTTAAGCCAGGGGTTTATGTGTTCCCCGGTGGCGGCCTTGACCGTGCCGATTATCGTGCGCAGCCGGCGCAGTCGTTGGCGCAGGAATTGGTGCCACAGCTAGCCGTCGCCAGCTCCCAACGTAAAGCCGATGCACTTGCCATGGCGGCGGTGCGCGAAGCGCACGAAGAAGCTGGCCTGATGTTCGGCATACCGGGCAGCGTCGGTCCTGTCGCTCACGCTACCTGGCGGGCGTTCCATCGCGCCGACGTGGCGCCGGATCTCAGTGCGTTACAGTTTCTTGGGCGCGCCATCACGCCCTCGCACCAGCCCATTCGTTATCACGCGCGTTTCTTTTCGGCACCCGCCGACCTGTTCAGCGGTGAACTGGCGGGCGACGGGGAACTGGAAGATTTGCGTTGGATTCGAATCGACGACACGGCGGGTCTGGACATGATGGAGGTTCAGCAGCTGGTACTTGAAACCCTGCTGCAGCGTTTGGCGGGGCGCGCTGTGCCGGCGCGGCGCTTGTTCTTCAACTGGGGACGGCGCAACGTGATCGATGCGTAGGTGAAGTGCTAACCCTGTGAACATGTCCGAATGAATTCGGACCTA
>JANOXY010000097.1:0-4885 GCA_031418675.1 Pseudomonadota bacterium | reverse complement strand
GCATCACTGCTTCGGCGCAAAGAGACTTTGCCATCTTGAGTCGGCCCCGTCATGCGCGTCCACGCTTTACGATCATCGCCATCGGATGCTTCAAGTAGGTAGAACAATCCGAATTTCATGACTGCTTGAATCCTCTGGGGTCTAACGAGTGCGCGACGATCCTCGGGTCGGCGTGAGGTTAACCATACCAAGCACCGACGATTGCGGTGGATGTGTAACAGACGCGCCTGAGCCATACAAGCTTGGCGAAGCTCGCCCGTGGATCCGCTGCGCACCGCCACCAGACATGGAGGGTGAGGTGCCCCACCAAAGGGTAGTTGTGCATGAGCCATGCATCAGGCGTGATGTGCGCCCACGCACCATCAGGTGCAGACCCAAATACGTCTACGCCATGCCGGCGCCAAGGAACACTCGATGATAAAACTCGCCGTATTACTCAAACGCAAACCCGACATGTCCTTCGCGCAGTTTGATCAGTATTGGGACGGCACCCACGGTGACTTGGTCGTGAGCATTCCCGAGTTCACCCGCCATGTGCGTCGCTATAGTCAGGCCCATATCATCGACCCGACTTACGATGGTGCAGGCATGGCCTGGAAGCGCGCAGACTACGACGGCATCGCCGAGGTCTGGTTCGATGATGCCGCGGCCATGGTCACCGCCTTCAATGAGCAGCGCTTTGTGGACCTGGTCGGACCCGATGACGCGAAGTTCATCGATCCCTCAGCGGTCTGCACCCTGGTGACCGAGGAAATCGAGAAGATTGCTTTAAACGGCGCGCCCAAGGTCAAACTCTCCGTGGTGATCAAGCGTCGCGCAGGCATGTCGTTTGAAGAATTTGATCACTACTGGAACCACATCCATGGCGCCATCGTCACCGGCGTGCCGGAATTTACCCGCCATGTGCGTCGTTATGTGCAATCCCACTGGCTGCCCGGTTACAGCGGCGCTGGTGATACCAGCAAGCTCGGCAGTCAATGGCGGCGTGCGCCTTTTGATGGCATCGCTGAACTATGGTTCGACAGCATTGCCGACATGGTGACGGCCTTCAATGAGCCGCAGTTCATGGCGAAGATTGCGCCCGATGATGAGAAATTTGTCGACGCTGTCCATACCCAGCTCTTCACGCTGCGCGAGATTGAAAAATTCCCGTCCACGCAGGCGCTGTATTCGCGCTAGTCGGCCGCCACCTCCACTGCAAAGCGTTGCGCCGCCTTGGCGGCGTAGAAATCCAGAAAAGCGCGCACTTTCAGCGGCACGTAGCTGCGGCTCTGATACAACACATTGACGGGTGTGCCGCGCGGTTCTACCTGGTAATCGCTGAGAATGGGCACCAGCGTGCCACTGCGCAGGGCCGGCAATACGAACCAGTCGGCGGCCAGGATGATGCCTAGACCAGCGCATGCACAGGCGAGCACGGCGTCGGCATTGTCGATCGCAAGCGGTGAATGGATCGGCACTTCGTACCGTGTGCCTGCGCGTGAAAATTTCCAGATAGTCCGGCCCGTGATCGCCGACATGGTCAGGCAGGTGTGTTGTGGCAGATCCTGCGGTGAAGTAGGTGTGCCGTGGGCTGCCAGATAAGCGGGGCTGGCGCAGATCTGCGAATCGGTCTCGGCGATGCGCCGCGCGACCAGATTCGAATCATCGAGGTGGCCGATAGTGACCGCCACATCGCAGCCAGAAGCCATCAGATCGACGAACCGCTCGTGGACGAACTCGAGGCCGATGGTGACTTCCGGATAGCTTGCGCGAAACTCGCCGAGATAGGGCACGATGAATTGACTGGCGAGACCTGCGCGACAACTAATGCGCAAGCGTCCGGCTGGGCGTGCTGAAGCGCCACGCATGAACTCCCCCGCTTCGTCCACGGCATCCACCACCCGCTGCGCATGGGGGCGCAGCATGGCGCCGTGCTCGGTGACGCTCACACGCCGTGTTGAGCGCAGGAACAGGCGTTGCCCCAGCGCCGCTTCCAGTGCCGCCATCTTGCGCGAGGCGATCGCCGTGGTCAGGGACAGACGTCGTGCGGCTTGGGTAAAGCTCGATGTCTCGGCGATGGCAAGGAACAGTCGCAGTGCGAGGATATCTTCCATTATTGCCGGTTCTGCAATTCAGTCTTCCAATATTACCGGCTTATCCTTCAATTCTGACAACAATAAGATGCGCTCCACGGTCGGCTTGCTGCTTGGAGATCAGGCCGAGGCGGCCGAGCAAAGCCCTCAATAACTTTTTGGAGACACATCATGAGCACCGAATATCTCGACACCTTGAAGACCTTTTCCGCCCTCCTTTTGAAGGCGACCGTGCTGATCGCCGTGCTGGGCGGTTTGGCGGTGGCATTGCCTTCCAATCTGACGCATATCGACACTAGCCTGTCAGTTGTGCAAGCCAGTGCAGACGTGGCGCAGACCTGATGGAATGTTGCTTGCGCCCGCCGGCTGGTGACAACGCGTGGTACGGCCCTGGTGACTGCTGAGCAGATCGGCGCGCGTGCCACGCTGCTGTTCCAAGGTGTATGCCGCGATACTCATGAACGCCGCCTACACGATCTGCGCCCCGTTAGGCGGCATGATGCAGCGCGCGATTTACACCACCTTGTGCCCCGGAGCCCCTTATGTCCAACCAGCCCATTGCTCTCGACGCCAAGCTCTACAGCTACCTGCTGGCCCATGGCTTGCGTGAGACGCCGGCGCAGTTGGGCTTGCGTGAGACCACGCGCACCCACGAATGGGCCATCATGCAAATCTGCCCGGAGCAGGGCCAGTTAATGGCCATGCTGGTGCAACTCATGGGTGCACGGCGTGCCATCGAGATCGGGGTGTTCACAGGGTATAGCGCGCTTTGTGTGGCGCAAGCCTTGCCCGCCGATGGTTCTGTGCTGGCCTGCGATGTCAGTGACGAATACACCCGTATCGGTCGCCCCTTCTGGGAGGCCGCTGGCGTCGCTCACAAGATCGACCTGCAGCTGGCGCCCGCCTTGCAAACCTTGGACACACGTCTCGAGCAGGGCGAGGCCGGCAGTTACGATTTTGCCTTCATCGATGCAGACAAGGTCAACTATGACGCTTACTACGAACGCTGCCTGCGCCTGTTGCGAACCGGCGGATTGATCGCCATCGATAACGTATTGTGGAGTGGCGCGGTGGCGCTGCCCGCTACCAGCGATGCCACTGCGGCCTTGCAGGCACTCAATAAGAAACTTCACGCCGACCCGCGCATCGATCTTTCCATGCTGCCGATCGGCGATGGATTGACGCTGGCACGTAAGCGTTAGACAAAGCAGGCGGCAGGGTGCCGTGCCCCGTAGCCTGCCCCTCATGTCGGGTCCGCAACGACTCGAAACGCTGCGCGGTGAAGGTCATCGACTACCCCTATTGCTGATTACAGCGTGCCGGATCGCGTGGCCGGTCTGGAGGTGAACTTCAAAGCTCACCGCGCCGTAGCGCTCCATGCGCAGCGATGCCGGACAAGCAACATGCCACTCTCCGCTCACGGTGAAGTTACCCGATGTAAATAAGTGCACAGGGCGCACGCTGGATAACGTCAGCCCCAGTGTGCGAAGCTCCGCACCTGTGTGGTCCAGTTGGGCCTGCAGACAACAACATCGAGATAGGACATATGAAAATGCTGAACAACAAAACGAGAGCATCTGAGTCACCATTGCTGTCCCGCGGTTGGGCACCGCGTTGGGCTTTACTCGCAGCGATGCTCATGACGCTAGGACCAGGTTCTGCGTTTGCGCAAATCCTGGTGACGGTCCATGCCGAGTTTCCAACTAGCGGTTTTGTTGAAGGGCCGGTATTTGGTGTGTCTGGTCCAGAGATCTTCGACGTTAGTTTCCTCGTCGATGAGACCGCGGCGGTTTTTTATCCGGCTGGGTTCGAGGTTGTACCTGGCCAGTTCGTGCTCGCTCACGATGTCTATGCCTTCGGGCGCAACGCGATTGTAGGCAGTACGTTCCGTTTTGGCACGCAAACTTTCAATGAACCCTATTTGCACAATCTCGCATTCGCCTTGCTCCAGGACACCATGATTGCGGCTCCGATGTTCTTGAGTGACATCAGACCGGGTTCTACGCCTTTTATTGAGGTCGGTGCTTTGAACGTGTTCTTAGGCAGCTACGATTTCGGGCCGTTTGTCTCTGGTACCCCAAGGCCGGTGTTTCTAACTAACGGTGCCCAGGTTTACGACGGTATTCACAATGGCTATGGGTCGGTCACCGTGCAGGTGTCAGCAGTGCCGCTACCTGCTGCGCTGCCGATGTTGCTCGGCGGGCTGGGCTTGCTGGGTGGGTTGCGACGGCGAGCATCTTGCGCGAGGAAACGCTAGTCCCGCTTAGGCTGGGCGGCGCAAAATCGCGGTGGCCCATGGGCGAATCTCGAGCAAGTCAGTGAGAGCCTCTGTGCATGGCCTGCCGTGCACGGGACTCGAGAACATCGCGGCGAGCTGCCAGCCGGCCCCGAGTGCCAGCGTGCTCAGGACATGGTCAAGTTAAACGACACCGAGACCCGCATGTCATCGGTCAGATTGGGCGTGACCCAATGTTTCAGCCAACCGGGAAAGAGCAGGATGTCACCTTCCTTCGGTGTGACGGTCACCACCCCCTGGGTCATCTCAGTCTCGTCGTGCAGGTCTAAAAAACAACGCCAGTAAGAAGCCGGGGAGCCCTCACGCGCATCGAAAAACTGGATCACGCCCTGGTCTTCCCGCGCGACCTTCAGATAGATCACACCCGACATCAGGGCGTCGGCGTGGATGTGCATGGCGTTAAAATTAAACTGGCCGTTGACGTTGGCCCACATCACGCCGCCGTCGAAATGTTTGTCGCGCGAGTAACTGCCTGCGACTTCATTGGCACGTTCGATGATGCGTTCCATCAGCC
>JANOXY010000096.1:0-5232 GCA_031418675.1 Pseudomonadota bacterium | reverse complement strand
CCCGCTCGACGGCACGCTCAACTTCATGCACGGCTACCAGCACTTTGCGGTGTCGATTGCGCTCTCGGTGCGTGGCCGCGTCGAACAAGGCGTAGTTTACGACCCGGTGCGCGACGAGTTGTTCACCGCCTCGCGCGGTGTTGGCGCGCAGTTGAATGGCCATCGTTTGCGCGTCAGCAAGGTGCAGCACCTGGAAGAAGCACTGCTCGCGACCGGCTTCCCGGTGCGGCGTAAAGCCCACATCAAACCATTTATCGCGTCCTTCACCACGGTGCTGGAGCGCTGCGCCGATGTGCGCCGAGCGGGTGCGGCCGCGCTCGATCTGGCCCATGTTGCCTGCGGGCGTCTGGATGGCTTCTGGGAATTTGGTCTGCAACCCTGGGACATCGCCGCCGGCGCTTTACTTGTTCAGGAGGCGGGTGGCCTGGTCGGTGATCCCGATGGTGGCGAACAGCACATGGAACGGGGCGATATCGTCGCCGGGAATGCCAAGGTCTTTCGCCAGCTGTTGGGCGCGCTGGCCAGCCGCGAAGGCGGCCGCGCCAGCGAAGCACGCTAAGGAGCGCCCGCTGCGATGGCCACGGTCAGCATCATTCTGCCTGCCAAGAACGAAGCGCCAAATCTTGAGCGCCTGCTGCCGGCGTTGCGCGCCGCCCAGCCGCAGGCCGAAATCATCGTGGTCGACGATGGCA
Source organism: Pseudomonadota bacterium (assembly GCA_031418675.1). Taxonomy (GTDB): domain Bacteria; phylum Pseudomonadota; class Gammaproteobacteria; genus JADJYF01. The sequence continues at coordinate 4,540 of JANOXY010000096.1, read as the reverse complement.
GCAGCGACCATACCGTCGCGCTATGCGCCAGCGCCGGTGTGCGGTGCATTTCGCACCCCTACTCGATGGGCAATGGCGCGGCGATCAAGACCGGTGCGCGCAACGCCAATCACGATATCCTGATGTTCATGGACGCCGATGGTCAGCACGATCCGGCCGCCATCCAGAGCCTGCTCGACAAACTTGACCAAGGTTATGAAATGGCCGTCGGCGCACGCACCTGGGATTCCCATGCATCCTGGCATCGGCGCGCCGCGAACTACCTCTATAACCATCTGGCCAGCTACATGGCCGGCCAGAAAGTGCTGGACCTGACGTCGGGCTTTCGCGCCGCACGGCGCCGGCATTTCATGCGTTTTCTTTATCTGCTGCCCAACGGTTTCTCCTATCCGACGACCAGCACCATGGCGTTCTTTCGCTCTGGACTACCCATCGCCTATGTGCCGATCAGCGCCGCGCGACGCGGTGGGCGCAGCCATATTCGTTTGCTCGAAGACGGCCTGCGGTTTTTCATGATCATCCTGAAAGTTGGCGCGTTGTTTTCTCCGATGCGACTGTTTTTGCCGGTCAGTGGCCTGATATTTGCGATCGGTATGCTGTACTACGGCTACACATTCGCGAGTTCTCATCGTTTTACCAATATGTCGGCGTTGTTGATCACGACCTCGGTGTCGACGTTCATGATCGGCATCGTGGCTGAACTGGTATCAGCGCTGCATTACAAGGAAGCCGATTTCGAACGACGCCTCGCGCGCCGTAAAGCCCCCGAAGACGATCGTTCAAACTAAGCGCGCGCGCTCAAGGCGCCTGCAGCTGTGCTTCGAGCGCGGCCTGCATCGCAGCGTAGTCCTGGTACTGATTGCGGGCTAAATCGCGTGCGCGCTCAAGCAGCGCGCGTGCGTCGCCGCGATCGCCTGCGGCGAGCGCAATCTCTGCGCCTAACAGGAGAGGGTAGGGATCTTCCCGCACAATACGGGCCGCAGTTGAGGCGGCCACACGAGCCTGCGCCAGCTCGCCGCGTCGCAGGTGCATTTGCGCTGACACAACATACAAGCGCAAGCGTGAATTGGTGGACATCGGGCGGTCGCGGACGGCGTCGATGGTGTGCCCCATCCTAACTGCATCGATCACACAGGGCCCATCCTGAGCCTGCTGCGCCAACCACAGCAGAATCTGGATGGCCATATCATCGAGACGTGGCGCAGCGGCTGCAGCGTCTAACGCGTGCAAATTTTCTCCAGGCCGGCCATCGCGCAAACAGCCAAGTCGCAGGCGATGCAATTGCCCGCCAACGTCTGCCGGTGCACCCAATACGCGCCCGGCATTCGCCAGGTCGCCATGCCCTAACAACCATTCGACAAAACTTGCGCGAGCACGCAAAGAGCGCGGATGGTCGTGCACAAACGAGGCGAACAACGCACCTTCGTTCCCCCACATGGGTGTCATGCTCGCCGTCACCAAGCCATACAGCAGCGCCAGCGTCGCAAGTAACAAGGTAGCGTGCCGCGTAGTGAGCCATTGGGCGGCAGCAGCAGCGAGCGCGAGACAGATGCCGATCGCCGGCAGATAGTTGCGATGCTCGAACACCAGTTCCAGTGGAAACACCGTCGATTCGAGCGCATGAGCGCAGAAAAAGAGCAGCACCCCAAAAGCGACGAGTGGCGCTCGGCGGCGCCAATGCCAGGCCACGACGATAAGCGCTGTCAGTGCGACCAGCACCGCCAGCGTCGCCCACGCGGGCGGCCAATGGATGATCTCAACATCGTCGTGAAAAAACCCGAATGCGGCACGCCGCGGCACGATGACCCAGCCGAGGTAGCCCAGCACGACATGTGCTTCTGTCAGCAGCCGTTCCAGCGGTCCAAATTCGCGCAAGGCATACGGACCGACGATGCGCGTCGACCAGTGACTGGTGATATAGACACAGGCCACAGCCAGCGGTAACACGGTGACCGCCAGCAGCACGATGCGCAGCCACTGCGGGCGCGGCCAGCGCTTACCATCGAACACGCAGGCTTCCACTAAAGCAAGGTAAAACGGCGTGAGTAAGCCGATTTCCTTGCTGAACGCGGCCAGCGGCATAAAGACAAAAATAGCGCAGGCGATAAACAGCTGAGCGCGCGCGGTTTCCGCACCCGCCAGCCGACCTCGAGCGTATAACAACATCGCCAGCAAACTGAACAGCGTTGAGAGCTGGGTCATGCGCTGCGTCAGATACATGACCGTACTGACATTGAGCGGATGCAGTAGCCACAAGGCTGCACTGCCGACTGCCAGCACACGCACCGTTGACTGGTCCTTGCCAAGCGCCCGCCCTAAGGTCATGAACAGTGCGAAAACGAGCACGCCGTTAAGCACGTGTAAGGCCAGATTGGTCGCTTTCCAGTACCACAACTGATCGCCATGGGCGATGGCATCGAGGATAAAACTCGCCATCGCCAATGGACGACCGAGCGGGCCGCTGTCGCTGTACAAAAAACTGCGCCAATCGTGGCCGTGTTGTGCCGCGCGCAGCAGCGGCTGGATGACTTCGCTGTCGTCAAGCAGCAAGGGCCCGGACAGGGCTGGCCAATACAGCACTATCGTCAATAGTGATAGTGCGGCCAGAGCGAAGAGATTGCGCCTGTCGAAGATGCGAACTTCACTACCCATGTTCATGGCTCAACAGTTCGGCCACACGTGCTCGCAATGGGCGCTGATAGAGCACGCTATGCCACGGCAAAGCGGCACGTACCCGTTGCGCGAGATCGCGCGCTTGGTCGTGCTGTCCCTGAGCTGCATAGGCTTCTGCAAGACGTACGCTTAAGGCCAGGTCGCCAAGCCGCTCGGCACTGAGGTCGCGCAGTATCGTAATCGCGGCGGCTGGGTCTGCGAGGACGCGCGCGTAGAACACCGCCAACCATTCAAGTAGCCGTTGGCGGGACCTGGTGGATAGATCTTTACGCGCCAGCAGGGCCGAGCTTAGGGTTTGCACCGCAACCGCGTCGGTGCGGCACTTACCATAACCCTGACACGTCACCAGCTCTTGAAAAACATCGACCCCCACGAACTGGCGCGGGTCTGTTGCGATGGTCGAAATCAAGCTTGCAGCGGCCTCGCGATCACGACGCTCAATGACCGTCTTGAGCAGGGCCGAATACGGCAGACTCTTGATCGCTGCCAGCTCCGCAGCCCTTTCCAGCGCGACAATGCCGGCCTGTGCACGCGCCGGATCGCTGCCCGCGCGTTCGATGCGCAGGCGACCCGCCTCGTACCACAGGCGTGGGGAGCGAGGGTGATGAAAGAGTTCGGTTTCGATTTGCAACGCCAGGTCGGCCCACAGATCAGCGCGCAGCGCCGTCACGGACGCAACAGTCACCAGAGCCACAACCGCGCAGATCCGGCCCGCTGCTGGGCGTGAGGCGAGACCCTCGGCGAACGCCAAAACCAGGATCGCAATAATCCCCAGACCCGGGAGGTAGTTGCGGTGTTCGTGCATGATTTCGAGCGGTACGACGCTACCCTCAAGTAGATGACCGACAAGAAACCAGGCCCATCCAAAAAGCAAATAAGTCTGGCGGGCACGTCGCCTGATGACCAAGGCCGACACAACCAGCAAGCCCAGTACTGACAACAAAGTTGAGATAGGCGACAACCATCCACGCGACAACAGCAAGTCGTCGTGAAACAGGGTGTAGGTACCGGGCGCAGGCACCATCAGCAGCTGCACGTAGAGCCACATGACACGCGCTTCAGTCCATAAGCGCTGCGCCAAGCTAAACTCGCGACCGCCATAACCAGGCACGATGGAATACACGAAATAAACGCTGCCCGCAGCGACAACAAAGACCGCGCCGCAGGCAAGCAGAATCAGGGCACGCCCCGTCAGGGGCGCTCGCACAGGCGCAATCACCCAGCGTTCGACCAGCAAAACATACAGCGGCAAGACTAAGGCAGTTTCTTTGGTTAGAAGCGCACACGCGGCACATAGCGCTGCGATGAACCATCCACTTGCAGACCGGGGGATATCACGCAGATGTCGTAAGCGCAGCCAGGTGTACAAACCCAGGGCCAGCAGCACGAAGGTCGCCGACAGCGAGGTCATCCGTTGCACCACGTACAACACCGCCGTGAGGTTGATAGGATGCAGCGCCCACAGCGCTGCGATCAACCATGCACAGCTGCGTGGTGCATGGGGCGCCAGGCGCGGTAGCCAGCAACGTAACAGCCCAAACACAAGTAAAGCGTTAAGGGCGTGAATAACCAGATTGGTTAGTTTGTAGGGACCCGGCCGCAGGCCAGCAGCTGTGCGATTGGCGGCAAAACTCAGCATTGCAAGCGGCCGTGCCAAGGGGCCAATGCCCACCCCGGACATGGCTGCATCCAGCAGCGTGTTGCAATTCAAAGTTTGAATATCGAGACGCGAGTTGTCGACGATGGTGTGGTAGTCGTCGAATGCAAAACCGCCTCCCAAGCCAGGCAGATAGACCAAAGCCACCAGTGCAATGAGCAATAGCCCGGCCAGCATGCCCTTGCAGGCGGGCCTTGCACTGCGGGCCAC
>JANOXY010000095.1:0-4189 GCA_031418675.1 Pseudomonadota bacterium | reverse complement strand
TCCGGTTGTACGCGGCTTCGGCTTTATTCTTGATTGTATGCGCCAGCGCGGCCTCGCAGACATCGCTAGGAAAGTTGGTGCATTCGGCAGCCCAATCGCGAAATGATGATCGGAAGCCGTGAACGGTGATGTCTTTCCGTAACCGGCGCACGGCCATGAGAAATGTCATATTTGATAGTGGCTTTTTGGGTTTAATGCCCGGAAATACGAACTGATCCTCGGTTGACAATTTCTTTGCTTTTTTGAGTATCTCGACACTGCGCGGAGATAAGGGCACACGGTGCTCACGCTTGGCTTTCATGCGGCTGGCTGGGATTGTCCATAGCGCCGCTTCCAGGTCGAACTCACCCCACTGGGCCGCAAGAATTTCATTAGTCCGGGTCGCAGTCAGGATCAGCAACTCGAAAGCGAGGCGCGCTGACTCGGTAGCATCGGATTTCCGCAACAGTCGAATGAATGCAGGAACATCGGCATAGGCTAACGCTGCATGATGTTCGGCGCGGATTGTTTGTTTGGGCAGTACTTTCGTCAAACCATCGCAAGGGTTGTCGCCAGGGCGAAAGCCCAATGCCTTGCACCAATCGAAGACCATTTTGATCCGCTGGCGGACTCGTTTCGCGGTTTCGGGCTTGTCCTGCCAAATCGCGAGAAGCGCAGCTTTTACGTCATTGGTATCCACGCCGTCGACACGTTTATTGCCGAAGATCGGGAATGCGTATTCGGTGAGGGTGTTTATCCACTGCGCTGCATGTTTCAGATTCTTCCAGCTGCCCGAATGTTCAGCGTGGACTTTTTTAGCGGCTTCCTCGAAGGTCGGGATTTCAATCACGGCCTTACGGCGTTCGGCTAGTGGATCGCCGCCGCCGCGGGCTAACTTCCGCATTTGCGCGGTGAGTTCCCGTGCCTCTGCCAAGGTCACGAGACTGATGCCCCCCAGGCCAATGTCGCAACGTTTGCCTTTGATCACTGTTCTAAGAACCCAGCGCTTGGCGCCGGACGGATCCACTACTACGTAGAGGCCATTGCCGTCGGCGTAACGCCCCGGTGATGAAAGCGCTCTGATCCCTACTGCCGTGAGCGCCTTTGAAGGATGCTTGCCCTTGCTACCCATTTGAATATCCCACATTCCGTACCACATAATATGTGGGATGGCAGTGGATTTCAATGGAAGTCTCTGGGAGGTAGAATTACATAACTATATGTAAATAAAAAAAGAAAAATCGATTTTATCGGATGGCGCTGGACCCTCCAAATACGGACTCCCTCTCCGCCAAAACCAAAGAAGCCCCTGCGTGGGGCTTCTTTGGTTTTGGCGGAGATTAAAGTGCAGCCAGCTGCCGAGACTTCGACTCGGGCATTGAGGGCGGTACGGACTCCACCGCAGTATTTCACCGCGCCGAAGCGGTCTAATCCGCGTACTACCGCTTGGCTGCTTTGTCCGCGCGAGGCACTACCTAAACCACGAAATCCGCAGCGCTAAGACTCGTCACGCTCGTCAGATTGATGACGAATTCGACAGTATTGAAATCCCCATCCGTGTTGCCATACAGCACGCCGTTGTCGAATTTGAGCTGGCCTGCCGCCGTAAAGTCGCTGACCAGCGTAGTGCTGAAGGCGTCGTTTACGTCCAGCGTTGTTGTGTCTGCGTCCAGGCCGGAGAGATCGAGTAGATCGCCAACACTGAAGTCGGTGATGGTATCGGTCGTTTCAACCGTTGCGCCCATATCCGTAAGCGCATCAAAGTTGAATGTGTCGTTACCGGTTCCGCCTATCAATCGATCGATACCACCAGCACCGCTCAGGATGTCTGCGCCTGCGCCGCCGTTCAACGTATTGTCACCGTCGTTGCCAGCCAGATTATCGGCGAAGGCGGAGCCGATGAGTTTCTCGACAGAGGTCAGCGTATCGGTGCCCGAACCGCCCGTAACTTGAGCGCCGGCAATGGCGAGACTGACAGTCACGCCGGTTGAGCCGTTGACTCCGAATGCATAAGACACGGTGTCCGATCCTGCGGCGCCGTCGAGTGTGTTGTCACCCCGTCCTGCGAAGAGCGTGTTATCCAGATCGTTGCCGGTCAGATTGGCATTACCGGTCAGCATGATCCTGCCGTTTTCGACAAATTGGGCCAGCGTGTGGGAAGACAGGTGGCTTTGGACAGTATCGGTGCCACCACTGCTGGTCTCGCGCACGATGTCGGTGCCGTCGCGCACGATGTAGGTGTCGTTGCCGTTGCCGCCGATCATGAGATCCCTGCCGCTGCCGCCATCGAGCTTGTCATTGCCCGCGCCGCCGGTCAGGTTGTCGTTCCCAGCCAGCCCAAACATCGTATCGTTGCCATTCGTGCCTTTCAGTGCATTGGCGCCCGCGTGGCCAATGATTGCGGTGCCGGCGAACGCCACCACACTGGCGCCGGTTCTGGCGACTGAACTGATGTTGCCGGCTCGGTCGATCTGTCGCACGAGAATGTCGTTTGCCTCGTACGCGCCCTCTGCAAGTTTGAAGGTGTAGGCCGTTTTGCCGGTCTTGATGCCGGTGGTCCAAGTCTTACCGCTATCGGTGGTGTACTGCCATCGCGCACCGGACTCAATGCTGCCAACCAGTACTACGCTGCTTTTATCGTGAACGACGCCGGTGGTGGTCTCCGTAACGGACTTCAGCACCACGTTTTTGACCGGCAAACCCTGGAAGCCCCCGCGGTCGCTTATCGCGACTGAGGCGATCTTGTCGATGACCGACATGCCTAGAACAACCTTGCCGAACACCGTATAGCCTGGGTTGTTGGCGTTCTTGAAATTCAGGTCCGGATTATTGACAAGATTGACGAAGAACTGGTTGGTAGCCGAATTTGGATTGTCGGAGCGCGCCATGGCCAGCGTCCCACGCGCGTTCTTGAGGCCGTTGGTCGACTCCAGGATGATCGGGTTATAAAACGGCAGTTTCTGCACTAGCCCGCCGGAAAAACCACCGCCCTGAACCACAAAGTCCGGGACGATCCGATGGAAAAGTAGGCCTTTATAGAACCCGGTGTTGGTATAGGCCAGGAAATTGAGCACGGTCGCAGGTGCAGCATTCGGCATCAGCTCGACGACAACGTTGCCCATGGAGGTCGCAAAGGTCACGCGCGGGTTGGTCGTCCACTTGCCCTCGGGCAAGACTAGCGGGGGCACGGGTTTGGTGGTGTCGGTGGCCATGATGCTCGCTTTTGAATCGGGTGGGATGCTGGCGGGGCGCGTTGTCCGCTTCCGGCGGTGTTATATCAGAGTTGGGTACCCGGATTCGTGCTTGTCGTGCGCATTCCCACAAGTAGCAGAGGTGTGTCGGGCCGGATCAAAAAGATGTCGAAAAAAGTTTCGAGTCAGGGAGCGTGAACCCAGGCATCGCGTAGCTACTTGCGCCGAGCCTCCCGCCCCGTCCGGAGTAAAAGTTCGGGGCATATACTCCGGCCATCCACACCGACCATCCGGAACGACCTCGAGGACGATGAGCAGCGTTTGTTCCCATTGCAAACATCCGAATCCCGAGGCTTCGAAATACTGTGGGGAATGCGGCGCGGCGCTGTCGCTTTCGTCGCGGCAAGAGCAGCTGCCGAACGATGAGTATCGTACCCTTTCCGTACTGTTTTCTGATCTATCGTCGTGGACCCAATACCTCGCAGAATTTAGCGCCGAAAAGGTGCTTGCACAGTTGACCGAGATTAAAAGTGCCGCGATAGACATCGTCGAGCGTCACCACGGCATGGTGAATCAGTTCGTCGGTGACGAAATAATGGCGCTCTTCGGTTTGTCCGGCTTGGTTGAAAGCGCACCATTACACTGCGTACGCGCAGCCCACGAGCTGCATGCGATGGTGCGCAGGATCGGTCATGGTCTGTTCGATTTATCTACTGAGCGACCGGTTCAATTGCACTCCGGATTTGCGACCGGACGTGTGCTCCTGTCTCGCGACGGAAACGGAAGATTGCTATCAGGCCACCGGCATTGTGGTGAACCTGGCCAGTCGGATCGTCGATGTTGCCGCAAGCGATGCGATTGTTTGCTGCGATGATTCCTATGCACGCACGGTAGATTTTTATGATGCCGAGTGCATGCCGAACGTCAAGCTTAAAGACTTCGAGCCGCGCACTTTGTGGGTGTTGAAGACGCCGAAAACCAATCACGAACAGTTCGCCGTCAAGATCCAAAGCGGCCTG
>JANOXY010000094.1:0-10630 GCA_031418675.1 Pseudomonadota bacterium | reverse complement strand
CCAGCTGGTCGCCTTCGATACGTACGGTCTGAGCGGTGCTGGTCAACAGTTCCTCGAGCAGTTCCGGTGCGAACTTCGTGAGGGGAAATTCGATGTTGCGGAATTCCTGGGTGTCGATCAGACGCCCGGCGCGATCGTGATTGAAGACAAACTTGTATTTGGTCTTGACCCCGTCGTGGCTGATGTTCTTGGTGTAGCCAAAGCTGTCGCGTATGACCTTGAATACCAGATCATAGGAAGGCAGCGTAAAGACCAGCATCACCAGGCCGCGATCACCGGCGGCATGGACGAATTGATCCTCACCGCCACGCAGGTGATGAAAGAAGGAGCGATAACGCTCAGTTTTGCCTTGCCGCGCGCGCCCGAGAATGGTGTACAGCTCATCGAGTGGTTTGCGCGGCATCATCTCTTTGATGAAATACACCGCGCCTTCGACCGGCTCGACGTCGGCCATGAAATAGGACCGCGTGAAGCCGAACAGCACACTGACATCGTCGCTCGAGGTCAAGACCGCTTCGACGCGGATACCGTCGCTGGTGTTCTCAAAGGCGAGCACAAAGGGCGCATTGCGCCGCGCCCACGACATTTTGCCAACCACGAAGGCACGGCTCGACTGATAAAACACGTCGTGCATCATTTCCAGGCGCCGCACACATTCATCGGGTGGCCCTTCCTGACCGACCACGCGCTCGATCTCGGCACATATAAAATCGACGTCCGCCGCAACATCCACATAGGGTGTTTTGAATTGAAAGTCGGCCAGCAGGCGCGCCACGATCTCGCGCACGTTGCTCCAGTTGACGTAGTTATGCTGGCGCGCCGGATAACGCAACGGTGCTTCCGCCGCGACGACGTCGGCGGTATCGGAGACCTGGGTCGGGTCGACGTGCAGATCGCGCAGAATGTCGCGGTGCACGGAGTTAAAGAAGGTCTTGGCAAATTCGCCGTCGGGAATATCTTCGACGCGGCTCCAGTAGATGGCACGGATGGCCGGCCACTGCGGCAGCAGGTCAACCTGCTCGGGAAATAGTTTGCGCAGGGTGCTGAGGGTGCGCGAGACGGACTTTTCGTAAAGTTCGATACGCTCGCTCAAGTCGTTACGCGCGCCGGCCCAGTCGCGGGTCTCGAAGCGCGATCGTGCGCGCTGGGTGATACGACGAAAATTATTGTTGTAGTTGACAAAGCCTTCGTGGATCGCGGCAGCAGCCTGCCGGATCCACAGATGGGAGTCGCACGCGCTCAAGGGCAAGCGACGTTTAGAGGTTGGAAATCAAAGCGTCGCCAAACTCACTGCACTTCACTTCCTTGGCACCTTCCATGAGACGCGCGAAGTCATAGGTGACGGTTTTCTGCCCGATGGTCTTGTCCATGGCGCTGATGATCAGGTCAGCCGCTTCTGTCCAGCCCATGTAGCGCAGCATCATTTCGCCCGACAGCAACACCGAGCCCGGGTTGACCTTGTCCTGATTGGCGTATTTCGGGGCGGTGCCGTGGGTTGCCTCGAAGATGGCGTGTCCGGTGTCGTAGTTGATGTTGCCACCGGGTGCGATGCCGATGCCGCCGACCTGCGCCGCCAGGGCGTCCGACAGGTAGTCGCCATTCAGGTTCATGGTCGCGATCACGTCGAAATCCGTGGGGCGGGTCATTACCTGTTGCAGGGTGATGTCGGCAATGGAGTCCTTGACCAGGATACGACCGGCAGCCAGCGCTTTCTCCTGCTCCTCGTTAGCGGCCTTGGCGCCCTTGGCCGCGACCGTGCGTTCCCACTGTTCCCAGGTATAGGTCTGGCCGGCGTACTCGCGTTCGGCAAGCGCGTAACCCCAGTTACGGAACGCACCTTCCGTAAACTTCATGATGTTGCCTTTGTGCACAAAGGTCAGGCTCTTGCGTTTGTTGTCGACCGCGTACTTGATGGCTGCCCGTACCAGTCGCTCGGTGCCGTCGCGCGACACGGCCTTGATGCCGATACCCGAACTGGCGGGGAAGCGGATCTTTTTGTACAGGTCGGGGAAGTGTTGTTTGAACAGCTGCAAGAATTTGTCGTTTTCGCTGCTGCCTGCTTCAAACTCGATGCCGGCATAGATGTCTTCGGTGTTCTCGCGGAAGATCACCATGTCAACATCCTGCGGACGTTTGACCGGCGACGGCACACCATCGAACCAGCGCACCGGGCGCAGGCATACGTAGAGGTCGAGGATCTGGCGCAAAGCAACGTTCAGCGAGCGGATGCCGCCGCCGATGGGCGTGGTTAACGGGCCCTTGATCGAGACCAGGAATTCGCGGCACGCGTCCAGGGTTTCGTCCGGCAGCCAGCTGCCCATCAGGTTATTGGCTTTTTCGCCGGCGTAGACTTCCATCCAGTGGATCTGGCGTTTACCGCCGTAGGCTTTTTTGACCGCAGCGTCGAGCACGCGGACGCTGGCGCGCCAGGTATCGGCGCCGATGCCGTCGCCTTCGATGAATGGCACGACGGGGTTGTCGGGAACCAGCAACTTGCCATTATTGATCGTGATTTTTGCGCCATTGGCGGGAACTGTAATTTTCGCGGTCACCAAACTGCCTCCGACTTATCGATTCGCATCAAAAACATTGCTGCAATGCCTCGGTGATGGTATGTGAATTTCGAAGACATTCGCAACCGGACATGCGTAGGTCTAGTGTGTGCACATACCCGTCTGACGCGACACGACACGCGGCGGGCCTCATATCGTGCGTGGACGCACGCGCTTGCGGCGGCCATCATGAACCGTCGGCGCAAGCCTTCGCAATTCAGGCGAACATGACTTTTCATAACTTGCAAAACACGCCGCGCTTACCCTTGAGTCGCGTACTTTTGTTGGCGTGCGGCTACCTCGGCGCTGCGATGGTGCGAGCGCTCGCTGGTGGTGATATTACGGCGGTGACCCGCGGTACCACCCGCCATGGCATGCTGACTGCGGCGGGCGTGCGTTGCATCAGCTGCGATCTCGCGGGCCCCGACCTCGCAGCGCAACTTACCCCGACCCTGCAGGGTTTTACCGGGTCAGTATTCCTGTTGGCCCCACCTTCGGTTTGGCCAGCGGCGGACCCGCGGCCCGGCATCGCGCGTCTGACTGCGTTTTTGCGCACACTGTCGATAGAACGCGCGGTGTTGGCGTCGAGTAGCGCTGTATACGGAGATGCGCAGGGCGCATATGTCGAAGCAGCGAGTGAAGTACGCGACCTTGATGCGCGCAGTCACAAGCTGTTGGCGATTGAACAGGCGTGGATGACGGCCGGCCTTGACAGCTATGTGGTGCGGCTCGCGGGCCTGTACGGTCCCGGCCGGGTAATTGGAGAGCACGGCATTGCGCGCGGCGAGCCGCTGTCGGGTCCCGACAACGACTATCTCAATCTGCTGCATATCGAGGACGCTGCCCGTGGCATGCTGGCGACGGCGAGCGCGCCCGCACCCTTGCGTTATGCCTTGCTCAGCGACGGGCAACCGCTGTTACGTAGTGAATATTACGGTGCGCTCGCCCACGCGCTGCAGGCACCGGCGCCACAGTTTGGCGCCACTGGAGGGCGGCGGGCCGGTTCGCGCCGTTGTGATCCCGCCTCAAGTTGGGCGGCCTTGGGCTTGCGACCCTTGTGGGCTGACAGCCGCGCGGCGCTGAAAGCCGCCTTGTCCTCAGGCGCCTAACCGAACCCCGGTCATTGTTCCAGCAGGAATCCGCCAAACGCACGACTGCCGTTACCGAGCGGGATGCCGGGTTCGACCTCAAGGGTATCGGCATTGATGACACTCAGATCGTCGGAGTCGCGATTGGTGACGTAGACCTTGCGCTCCTCACCGCGTATGTCGATTCCTTCGGGATGCCGGCCAACGCTGACGCGGGTGATTTCGCGCTGGTCGACCAGATCCAATACGGACACGCTGTTATCACTTCGATTGGTGACAAACAGGCGCTGGCGCTGCGCATCAAACACATTGGCATAGGGCATGCCGCCGACCGCCAGCGTTGAGCTCGGCTGCAGCGATTGCAGGTCGATCATGGTTACGTCGTCACTGAGCATATTGCTGACGAAGGCGTAGTGTCCGTTGGGCGATACAGTGACTCCGTTGGGCGCGCCACCGACAGTCACGCGCCCTTCGGTAAGGCCATTGCGGGTATCGATGACGGCGACGTCATTATCATCGCGATTGGCGACCAGCAGACGTTTGCCGTCGGGGCTCAGGGCGAGTCCGGCGGGTGTTGTGCCGGTCTTGTATTCGCCCCGTGCTGCGAGGGTCACGGCATCAAACACCAGGATGCGACTGGCGGCCGAATCGGCCACATACACGCGCCCCGCTCGACTATCGACTGCAACACCGAGCGGTGCGGTACCGGCTTCGACGTGATTGACGACGCTCTGGCTGTCGATGTCGATACTGCTTAACTGCCGAGCGGTGGTGCTGGTAATGAATACCAGCCGGCGGCGCGCGTCGACCGCGACGCCGACCGGATCGTCCGCCACGGCCAGGGTTTTGCCGACCAGCCCGTCGCCGAGAGTGACCAGACTGACCATGGCTGCGTCGGGGATGGCGATAATCGCGAGCGTTGCAGCGGGATCGGCTGCGCGCACGGCGGTAGTGATAAAAACCAGGGCAAAAAGGCCAGGAATTGCGCGCATAAGGATGGTCAGCGTGCCGGTGTGGTGCTTATAACGCCGGCCATGCTGCGATGAGCGCCAGATCGACCGTCGGGCAGCGCCTGAAGTTAAGCAACAGACGTATAACAAGGTGGCAGCGACGAGCAAGCAGCGCGCATGTCATTCGATACTATCTCCCGACGGCAAGGCCAAGCAGCGCAGTTGCGCGCGAGGGCATTCAGGGTGATCCGGTACACGGAACGAGCGAGGGCGCATGGTAATCGCTCACCGGTGGTCGGCCAACCCGCACGACCGCGGCCATGCTGCGGGAAAAGAAAATTGAGGACCGTTTATGGCTTGCACGATCGTCTGGTTTCGCCAGGATCTCCGCTTGCACGATCATCCGGCGCTGCACGCCGCGCTCGCCAGGGGCGATGCCGTTGTGCTGGTCTACATTCGCGAACCGGATAGTCCGTGGTCGCCGGGTGCGGCGCTACGCTTCTGGCTTCATCAGTCCTTGCAAGCGCTAGCGGGGGAACTGCGCAATCGCGGCCAGCATCTGGTGTTATTGCAGGGTGAGCCGCAGCGGGTGCTGGCGCGCCTGATCGACACTTGTGGCGCTGACGCACTGTATTTCAATCGCCGCTACGAGCCCGACACGAGTCGGCGTGACGCGCAGCTTGAGCGCGCTTTGGGTGAACGTTGCGAAGTTCGCCAGTTTGCTGCCCATCTGTTGTTCGAACCCGCCAGCGTGTGCAATGGCAGCGGCATGCCCTATCGTGTTTTCACGCCCTACTACCGCGCTTGTCTGCAGCTGCCAGCACCGGCCGCACCCTTACCGGCCCCCAGTCGCTGGCCAGCTGCCGTTACAACAGTCCGCAGCCTCGAATTGGCGGATCTCGAGCTCGAGCCGAAGATTCCCTGGGCGGGCGGCATTGCCCGTCGCTGGTCAGCCGGTGAACAGGCAGCGCACCTTGCTCTAGATGAATTCATTGATGAACGCTTGCGTGACTACACCGAACACCGCGACCTGCCGGCCTTGGATGCCACGGCGGGCTTGTCGCCTTACCTAGCGGTCGGCGCCATCAGTGCGCGCAGTTGCTGGCAGGCGGTGCAGAGCGCCGCGTTGCGCGAGCGTGACGCGGGGCAGCTCAGCGCCAGTGAGGCGTGGTGTCGACAACTGGTATGGCGCGAATTTGCCTATCACTTGCTACATCATTTTCCCCATACGGTAGAGGCGCCGTTTCGCCCGCAGTGGCAAGCGTTCCCGTGGCGCGAGGACGGCGATGATTTAAAGCGTTGGCAACAGGGCATGACCGGCTTTCCGCTGGTCGATGCCGGCATGCGCGAGTTGTGGCACACCGGCACCATGCACAACCGGGTGCGCATGGTGGTGGCCTCGCTGCTGTGCAAGCACCTGGGCCTGCATTGGTTAGCGGGCGCGCGCTGGTTCTGGGACACCCTGATCGATGCCGATTTGGCCAACAACACCTTGGGATGGCAGTGGGTTGCCGGTTGTGGTGCCGACGCGGCGCCCTATTTCCGTATTTTTAATCCCCTCAGTCAGAGTAAAAAATTCGACCCGACTGGCAGCTATCTGCGGCGTTGGTTGCCCGAGCGCGCGGCCCTTGACGACCGTGCGATTCACGATCCGGCGGTTGTTGTCAGCGGCTATCCGCCGCCCATGGTCGATCTGGCAGCCGCGCGTCAGGCCGTACTGCAGGCTTACGCAACACTGCCGCGATGAGATTTGGCGTGCTCGCACTGCTGCTGGGCTGGCTGCTCAGGGTCGACGCAAGTGACAGTGTGGCGACCCTGCATAGCTTGTCCATCCTGCGCAGCGATGGCGAGCGCGTCGCGCTCAGCGTCGAAGTGGCGGCCGACGAGCAGCAGCGGCGCGTCGGTCTTATGGGGCGCCGCGAGCTTGCCGCGCGCCACGGCATGCTGTTCGATTTTGGCACGCCGACACTGGCGACCATGTGGATGAAGAACACGCCCTTGTCGCTCGACATGTTGTTCGTCGACGAGCATGGCCTGGTGGTGTGGTTGCAGCCACGCACGACGCCGGACTCATTGGCGCTGATCAGCGCCCCGCAGCGCGTGCGTTATGTGCTGGAGATCAACGCGGGCGAGGCACAGTCATTCGGTATAACAAGCGGTGATCGTGTGTTGTTGCCACAGTGCCTGCTGGCGCAAACCTGCGGGCAGTAAGCGCGCGCTGCCGCGCGTGATCACGATTTAGCGGCGGTCAAGGCCCGATAGGCAGCGGTAAAACCGTCGAGCGCCAGCGATACGTTGATCGGCTTGCGCGCGCCATCGTGAAAGGTAACGTGCAGTTGTCGTCCCTGGGAGAGTTGTTTGACGGTACCGTCGCGCAGTTTCATGCCGGCCCGGCAGCCGTCAGGCTCGCAGCGTTCAACCGGGAAAGTGGCCGGCGCGCCGTCATCGATTTTGATGGTGATGCCCGGTGGCAGGGCAATACCCAAGGGCAGACTGACCAGCACGGTTGGCAAGCCGTCGTCCGGCGCAATGCCGATGCCAAACTGTAATACCGGCTGCCCGCCGGTTTTTAACACCAGATTCTGGAACATCATGCATTCGGTTTTGGTGTCGCTGGTGGGCGAACAGCGCAGGGTCCAACTGCCAAAAACCTGCTGGGTGTCTTCGGCCCGGCTTGTTGCGCCGGTAAAGAGGAGCATGGCGCACAGAAGAATGCGCAGGGCGGCGTAGGTCATGGTGCTCAGGTTAGCGAAGTTATCGCTACTTTAACCCAGTTCTCCGCCTGGTGTGAGGCTGCGGCGACGCCACCAGGCCGGCACCCGCGGTTCGTCTGCCACGTCATAGCTATCGTAGGGTTTGATATCGAGCAGTGGCGTACCGTCGTAGGCATCGAGCTTGCGCACCCGCAAGGTCGTGCCGTCCACGCCCAACAGTTCCACCACGGCCAGGCCAATGGAATTGGGATGATTGCGACCCCGTGCGGCAAACACCCCTTGCGCCGGCTGGCTGAGGTCGCCGCGCGGATGGGCGGTCATGGTCGTCGGCGGTGCGGCGCGATGCAGGGCAAACAAGATGAAGAGGTGCGAATAAGCCTCGATGCCAAGCAGACCAGCCGCGTAGGCATCAAACACTTCTATGGTCGAGATCATTGTGCGGCGCTGCCGTGCGACGTCCGCATCGGCGACATCGGTGCGGATCAGCCCAATTGGGCGCATTTCGATGGATTTGTCATGGAACATAGAATCACCCGGACTTGGGTTTAAAGCTTGCTCTGCGTCATGCCGATACCGGCACGTCGGGCCACGTTCGCGTTGGCGCCCATCACACTATAAAACTAGCGGAATCCATGCGGCCACAACGAAATCAGGAATCGGTCATGCCGGGGCGCTTGCGGCCGTTCGCGCCATTCGCACAGCTCTCGGCGGAGCAACTCATCGTCGCCGCAGGCCGCACCGTGATGAAACGCTTTCGCGATGGGGATCTGGTGCTGTCGCGTGGCAGCGATGACACCTGCGACTACTTTCTGCTGGACGGCAATGTGGTGATGTTGGATGCCGATGGCAAATCGAAAGTCATCGCAAGTGGCTCCGCCGATGCCTTGAACGCCTTGGCCCCACTGCGACCGGCGCTCTTCGACGTGCGTGCCCTGGGCCCGGTATTGTGCGCCAAGATGGCACGCGGGGAGGTGTCGCTGCTGCGCGAGTCGATACGGCGCGTGGCGCGCGTGCGGATTGATGAAGTTGAAGATCCTCTGGCCGAGACCGGCGGCCTGTTTGACGATATCGAAGGCGACATTGCCGCCGACCGGCTCAAACTTCCCAGCCTGCCTGATCACGCGTTGCGCATACGCGCAGCCATCGCCAATGTGGCCACCGATACACGCCGCGTTGCCGATCTGCTGGCGGCCGATCCGGCGCTCGCGGCCAAGATTATGAAAGTTGCCAACAGCCCTTTATGTCGCGGCAGCAACACGGTCAGTGACCTGCGCGACGCGGTTAAGCGCATCGGCATGTTTACGGTCGGCGAGTTGGTGGTGTGTTTTTCTTTAAAGGATCTGTTCAACGCCCGCTCGCCATCGTTACGCGAACGTTTTGGCGAACTGGTGGTCGAGGCCGTGCGTATCGGTGCGACCGCCTCGGTGGTCGCCCAGCGCGTGCGTGGTGGTGTAGTGGCAGACGAGGCCCTGGTAGCCGGTCTGCTGTCGAATATCGGCGCCTATGTCGTTCTCGATCGCCTGGCGCAACAACCTTTGTTGCTGAGAGACGTAACACGCGTTGAACGGGCTCTGGCGGGTTATACCGCACGCCTGGGTAAACTCATTTGCCGCCACTGGCAGCTGGGTGAGGCCGTGGTTGAAGCGGTCGGGCATGTCGGTGATTGGGAATACGAAGTGGAGGGGGATTTTCGACTCGCCGAACTGGTGATCTGCGCGCGCTACCACAGCCTCATCAGCTTGCGCAAAACCACTGGCCTGCCCAAACCGGAATCGATCAAGTCCATGCGCGTGTTAGGCACCGAGCTGACGCCTGCCATCAGTATGGAAATCATCCGCGACGCCAAAGTGCGCATCGACGCGCTCCAGCAGGCCCTGATTTAATTTCTACGGTGCATGGCCCGCGGCGCGAGAACGCGCTAACCTCGGGTCATGGTCTGCGCCTCTTTTGATCCCGCCGTGGCGCGCTGGTTCAGCGCGAGCTTTGCGGCTGCCACGGTCTGCCAGAACCGCGCCTGGGCGGCACTGGCGGCGGGCCGTCACACCCTGGTGGCCGCACCCACCGGCTCGGGTAAAACGCTGGCGGCCTTCCTGACCGCGATCAGTGATCTCGCGAGCGCGATCAGACGAGGCGAGCTGGCCGATGAGACGCTGGTGCTGTACGTCTCGCCCCTGAAAGCGCTGAGCAATGACATCCAGCGCAATCTCGAACAACCCCTGGTGGCGATTCAGCGCTTGCTTAGCGATGAACTGGGCGAGGTGCCCAGCATCCGTACGGCGGTGCGCACCGGTGATACATCCGCGGCTGCGCGGGCGCTGATGCGCAAGCGCTCGCCGCATATCGTCGTCACAACGCCCGAATCCCTCTACATCCTGCTGACCAGCACCAGCGGACGCGAGATGCTGCGTTCGGTGCGCACCGTCATCATCGATGAAATTCACGCCTTGGTGGGCAACAAACGTGGTGCACACCTGGCCTTGAGTCTGGCGCGACTCGAAGCGCTGACAACACAATCGCCGCTGCGTAT
Source organism: Pseudomonadota bacterium (assembly GCA_031418675.1). GTDB lineage: Bacteria > Pseudomonadota > Gammaproteobacteria > JADJYF01. The sequence goes on along the minus strand of JANOXY010000094.1, from coordinate 799 downwards.
CGGCTTGTCCGCCACCCAGCGCCCGATAGCGCGAGTGGCGGAATTCCTCATTGGTAAGGCCCACGACGAAGCGGCCACCGATGGCTGCGTGATCATCGACGAAGGTCATGTGCGAGCGCGGGATCTCAGCATCGAGATGCCACCATCGCCACTCGAAACCGTGCTCTCGACGGAAGTTGCCGGCGAGATCCGTGCGCGCATGATTGAACTTATCAGCCAGCATCGCAGCACGCTGGTGTTTGTCAATACACGGCGCATGGCCGAACGCCTGGCCCGCGCGCTGGCCGACGAGCTGGGCGAGGAACTGGTTTGTGCCCACCACGGCAGCATGTCCCGCGAGCGGCGCCTCTATGCCGAACAACGCCTCAAACAAGGCAAGTTGAAAGCGCTGGTGGCGACCGCATCCCTGGAGCTTGGTATTGATATCGGTGATGTTGACCTGGTGTGTCAGCTGGGTCCAACACGCACGCTGGCGATGTTTCTGCAGCGTGTGGGGCGCTCGGGACACGCTGTTGATGGCATTGCCCGGGGTCGTCTGTTTCCCCAGACCCGCGATGAGCTTATCGAGTCCCTGGCGCTGTTCGAAATGGTGGCGCGCGATGAATTGGATGTGGTGCCGGTGGCACCGGCGGCACGGGATGTTCTGGCCCAGCAAATCGTTGCAGAAGTGGCCATGGGCGAGCGCGATCTTGCGGAGCTGTATCAGATGTTCAAGGCCACCTGGCCCTATCGCGACCTGACCCGTGAAAGCTTTGACGCTATTGTGGCGATGCTCGCCGAGGGCTTCAGTTTTGCCCGC
>JANOXY010000093.1:0-4627 GCA_031418675.1 Pseudomonadota bacterium | reverse complement strand
CGCCCGATGATCACCGCCACCGGCGCGGCCAACCACAGACTATGGCGCGCCTCCAGCAGGATCACTAACACCACCACGACCATCAGCTTGTCGGCAACGGGATCGAGAAACGCACCCAACTTGGAGGTTTGATTCAGGCGTCGGGCCAGATAACCGTCTAGCCAATCCGTAATGGCAGCCAGCGCGAACAGCGCTGCGGCGAGCAGATGGGCGCGACGGAAAGGCAGATAAAAAACCAGGACGAAGCACGGGATCAGCGCCATCCGCAGCAGCGTCAGAATGTTGGGCAGGGTCATCATGCTCAGTCGTGCATCACATCATAAATTCGCTGTGCAAGCTCGCGGTTGATGCCGGGGATGCGGATCAAATCATCGACCCCAGCGCGTGCTATGCCCTGCAGCCCGCCAAAATGTTGCATCAGACGTTGGCGGCGTTTAGCGCCGATGCCCACAATTTGTTCGAGCGGCGACCCCTTGCGCGCATTGCCGCGCGCGCGCCTGTGAGCAGCTATGGCGAAGCGATGGGCTTCATCACGCACGTGTTGGAGGAGATGCAAAGCCGGTGAATCCGACGCCAGCCGCCGCTCCACAGTGCCATCGTGCAGCAACAAGGTCTCGAGGCCCGGCTTGCGCGTGGTGCCTTTCGCGATACCGATGACCTGCACGTCGGTTATCTGGAGCTCGGCGAGCACTTCCACGGCTTGCGTCACTTGCCCTTTGCCACCGTCGATGAGAATGATGTCCGGCAACGTACCATCTTCACGCTTGAGCCGACTGTAGCGGCGCTTGAGCGCTTCGTGCATGGCGGCATAGTCGTCACCCGCAACCGCCTCCTTGATGTTGAACTTGCGGTAGTCGGACTTACGCGGGCCGTTCTCGCCGAACACCACGCACGATGCCACCGTCGCTTCACCACCTAGATGGCTGATGTCGAAGCACTCAATCCGTTCAATGGGCTCGTCACGATCCAGGGCGAGCGCCAAGGCGGCAATCCGCAGCTGTTGATCGGCTTCGCTCGACAGTCGTTGGTCAAGCGCGAGCTGCGCGTTCTCCAAAGCCATGCGTACCCATTTGGCGCGCTCACCGCGCACCGCGTCGCGTACCCCGATGCGGCGTCCGAGCGCTTCGCTCAAGGCCTGTGCTAACCAGTCCGCGTCCGGCAGGGTTTCACTGACGATGATGTCTCGAGGCACATCGCGATCACGATGGGCAGCCAAATAAAACTGGGGTAGGAAAGCCTCCAGCACTTCGGCTGGTGTACTGTCCTGGGTGTGGGCAGGGAAAAACGCCTTATTGCCAAGCACGCGACCGTGGCGAATGAAAAACACCTGCACACACCCCACCCCGCCTGTGACCGCGGCAGCCACCACGTCGAACTCGCCCTCCTCGCCCTCAACATTCTGCTCCAGCTGCACACGTTTCAAACTCGTGATCTGATCGCGCACCTGCCCTGCGCGCTCAAATTCAAGGGCGGCCGAAGCCTGCTCCATCTGCGCGACCAGGTGGGTAATGACCTCATTGCCACGACCTTCAAGGAACATCAATGCGTGCTCGACATCCGCTCGATAAGCACGCGGCTCGATCAGAGCCACACAGGGCGCGGTGCAGCGATTGATTTGATGCTGCAGGCATGGACGGCTGCGATTATTGAAAAAATTATCCTCGCACTGCCGAATGAGAAACAGCTTCTGCAAAAGGTTAAGCGTCTCGCGCACCGCGCCGGCGTTGGGAAATGGGCCAAAATAACGCCCCTTGCCCGTGCGTGCACCGCGGTGAAACTGCAGTCGCGGAAAGGCATGATCGAGATCGGCGTAGATGTAGGGATAACTTTTGTCGTCACGCAATACCACGTTGTAGCGCGGGCGCAGATCCTTGATCAGGGTGCTTTCAAGGATCAGCGCCTCGGTCTCGTTTGCGGTGACGGTGACTTCGACCTGGGCAACCTGGGCAACCATTGCCATCACCTTGATAGCATTGGCTGCCTGTCGATTAAAGTAACTGCTGACGCGCTTGCGCAGATTGCGCGCCTTGCCGACGTAGATGACCTGCATGCGCTCGTCGAGCATGCGATAGATGCCTGGGTCGTTGGGTAGCGTTCGGCAGAACGCCCGCAGGCCCTCCAGGCGATCGTCGTCGTTCATCAGCGCTTGCCCAGCAAACTTGTAGCGTGCGCAAACACCGCTTCGAACATCGAGGTGGTCAGTCGGCGGGTATTGGTGTTGTAGCGGCTGCAGTGATAGGAATCGATCAGGGTCAGTTCCCGTACCGGCAATGCGTGCGCTGCACCGTGGCCAAATTTGAACTCGCCTGCGCGCAGTTGCAGCGCGTGCAATACCGCGCCGTGGGCAATCTGGCCCAGCGCGATTACGACACCTCGTGCCGGTAGCCGGCACAGATCGGCAGCGAGATAAAGATTGCATTCGCGTACTTCCGCGGGCGTGGGCTTGTTGGCCGGTGGCAGGCACTTCACCGCGTTGTTGATGCGGCAGTCGATAAGCTCGAGACCATCGTCATGGGCGACGGACACCGCCTTGCTCGCAAACCCAAACGCATGCAGCGTGGCGTAAAGCAGGATGCCGGCATGGTCGCCGGTGAATGGGCGGCCGCTGGCGTTAGCACCGTGCATGCCGGGTGCCAGACCCACCACCAGCAAGCGTGCGTCGGCAGCCCCGAATGGCGGCACTGGCCGGCCATGGTAGGCGGGATAATCGGCACGAACTTCACCTAGAAAGCCGCTCAAGCGCTCACAGCGCGTGCAATTCACATCAAAAATCCTGGACGCGGCGCTTACCTTCATCGCCGCCATGATACGGTCGAAGCGGTCGCGCTTCGAGCCCGTAGGCCGCGATTACGGCGCTTCGCGCTGCGCTATCTTCGCAGGCCACGCCACTGGCTATCCTCTGCAGGACCTGGATTCGCCGTCGCGACAAGGCTTCGACGCCGGGGCGCGGAATTCGCAATGGGTCGCTGGCGGCCGTGTGCTGGGCCACATCGGCGCTGATATGACACGCGCCGTCGTTGATCGCGCGCTGATACATTTCCGCATCAAACGCTGATCATCGACTAGCATCAGTCGGATCATCGCGAGTGTGCAGCCGCGTGCTGCCGAAACCGACTGAATATCTGCTTGAAGGTCGCGGTAAACACGCCTGGATCACGTGCTAACCATTGTTCGATAGCCGGCACGGACCACCAGCCACCGGCGGCAATTTCACGCGGATCGGGTTGCGGCTCGGCCGTGGTGTATCCGAGAAATACACGCACAAACTCTTCCCCCGTTTCGGGTTGCGCCGGCAGATCACAAATCGCCTGTAGCGCGACATCAAACAGCGCCAGTTCTTCACCCAGTTCACGCTGTGCTGCGGCCAGGTATTCCTCGCCGCTGTCGACGTGCCCCGCCGCAGAGGTGTCCCACAGGCCAGGGTCGACATCCTTATGCTCGGAGCGTCGCTGCAGATAAAGGCGCCCTTGCCCATCGCCAATGAGCATATGCACGGCACGATGGCGCAGGCCACGGCGGTGAACTTCACTGCGTGGCGCACTCCCGATCACGTTATTGTCGGCATCAACAATGTCGAGAATTTCGACCGCTGAAGCACCGTTGTCTACGCCCTGCAAAGCCATTCTCGGATCCTTGCCAAGTATCGTTTGGCGACCATGTAAAAAATCGTAACGCGCTACGGTGGGCAATTCTGCGCGGGCGTGCAGCGCTTACCGCGATGCGGTGAGTTCAGGCGACAGACGGATCCTGCTCAAGCTCGTCTTCGCTGACCACTCGATTGCGGCCACCGGCTTTGGCTCGATAGAGCGCGCGGTCGGCATCACGGATGAGCGCTTCGGCGGCACTGAGATCGGTGGGCACAGTCGTCGCAACACCAAAACTCGCCGTAGCATTGGGTTTGAGCCGCGAACCGGTATGCTCAATGGCCAGTGCGTCGAACGCGGCGCGCGCATTTTCGGCCAGGCGCATCGCTGCAGCGTGGTCGGTATTGGGTAGCACCAGCGCAAACTCCTCACCGCCGGTACGTGCTGCCAAATCACCACCACGCCGACAGAAGCCGAGCAGCGTATGGGCAAAAGTTTTCAGGCATTCATCGCCGGCTTGATGTCCGTAGGTGTCGTTGTATTGTTTGAAATAGTCGATGTCGCACAACACCAGGGAAATCTGGCTTCGTTCGCGAAAGGCGCGCGAGATCTCCTGGCTCAAACGTTTGTCAAAATAGCGACGATTGGCGATATCGGTGAGGCTGTCGGTACCGGACATGCGCTCAGCCTTGTCGCGCGACGCGCGCAGCACACGCTCGACATCCATGCGCCGCTCCAGTTCGGCCGAGGTTTTTTCGGCTTGGGTAGAGAGTTGCGCCGCCAGGAGTGAGTTCTCAACCCGCAGACGGATCTGATTGGCTAACACACGGCGCGATTGGCCCATCACTACGGACTGATGGGCGTAGAGCAGCATCAAAGCCACGCCCAACGCGTAATAGGGTGTGCTGCCGGTGGCGGCAATCATGGCGAGATTGGCCAGCGCGATCGGCGTCACCATCGCAACCACCGCCGCCACGCTCATGCTATAGGAGCCGAATGCCGACATTGCCATGCCGGAGGCGAGCAGCACGGCAGTGAACAAC
>JANOXY010000092.1:0-8730 GCA_031418675.1 Pseudomonadota bacterium | reverse complement strand
AAAGCCTCGCATTTTTAACCTCGATGTCGAACTAGACAGCGTTTGTGCTTCCGACACCCCGCGCAGCTTGAGCTGCTCAATGAGCCCGGTATAGAAAACGATTTTTCCGCCGGGCAGGTTGAGGGCATTGAGCTGCGGGCTGTCGAGCACATTGATTTCTTACTTCCAGGCCGGCGCATCGGCACGGAGCACGGCCGTTTGCGGCGCGATGGCGCGCATCCGTTTCACGGTAGCGGGGTTCTTGTTCAGCACACCGCCGGTGGTCGCTTCCGAGACCAAGTTGGTGTAGCTCTGCGCGGCTATCTGCTCGACCTGGCCGGACGAGACCAAGAGCAGTTGCGGGCGCGTTGCGCCCACGGCACTGCCGGAGGTGGTGGCCGTGCAGGCGCTGAGTGCGACCAGCGCCGCCGACGGGACTATTCAAAACGACGTGGCCGGAGATAGTCCCGTCGCGGTGCGCGAGGTCAATAGTGCGCGGCGGCCGTCGGTGCGGCGGCGCCGGCATCCGCGACGAAGATCTCCACGCGACGGTTCATGCTGCGACCATCCACGGTGCCGTTGTCCGCAATCGGCTCGCGCGTACCGCGACCATCGATGGCGATGCGATTCATGCTGACCCCGCGTGAGGTCAGGTAGTCGCGCACACTCGACGCGCGACTGACCGACAAGGGATTGTTCACGGCGTCACTGCCAGTGCTGTCGGTATGGCCGACGATTCTGATCGTCGTGCCTGGATTGGCCGCCAGCGTCTGACTGAAGCGGTCCAGCACCGGACGCATGCCGGTGCGGATATCGGACTTGCCGGTATCGAAGGAAACATCGCTCGGAATCTCGAGCTTGAGTTGATTGTCGGCCGTTTGCGTGACGGCGACGCCAGTGCCGGCCGTGGCCTGTTCCATCACCTGCTTCTGATCCTGCATGCGCTTCGACCACAGGTAACCACCACTGGCTCCGACGGCGGCGCCCGCGGCCGCGCCGATGGCTGCGCCTTTTCCGCCACCCGCGATCGCCCCGAGCGCCGCGCCCGCGGCGGCACCAAGCCCCGTGCCCGTGGCAGTACCTCGTTGCGTTTCGTTCATGTTGGCGCAGCCCGTGAGGGCTACGGCAATGAGTAAATATCCGGGAGCGGTGCGCTTGATCATGGGGTGGGTTCTCGTGGAGGGACTGTTGCGCCAGTGTCGACAGTCCGTCGCCCGTGGTCTGTGCGGCAACAGCCATAGGCTCGCAGGCGCAAGGAGACATTGCCCATATCGAGGATTCGAACCGTGCAATGCCACGCTGGAGTTGCGGCAACTGCTTCGCTTCGATCTTGACCACGTAGCCATCGGGCGCTATCACGACATCACAGCACAGACTGGCGCGGTGACGTTGATTGATGGCGCACGTTCCTGCGCGCCACCCTTCGCGCACACTGCGTGCGTCCCATTCGGCAGCGCTGCCGATTGGTCAACGTTTCGGCAGCGCTTTGAACACGAACATCCACCGCGCCACGTTTCGATGAGCTGGGCGCAACGATTGAAGCGCGTGTTACTCCGGGCATCCTGCCCTTCGCCCTGCGGGCCAGCCTGCGGCTGTTCCAAATCGCTCCGGGCGATTTGGTCAAACTCGACATCTAGACCTGCGAGCACGGTGGTGGTGCGGTCAAGGTGATTGTGAGCATCGAAGATCCGGTGGTGATCAAGCTAATCCTCGATCATCTGGGGCGGCAGGCCGAGGCCGCGACGCCCGTGTCGAGACCCTTCGCCCGCGCGCCGCCGCCACAACAATTGCCGGGCCTAATACAGCCAGCCTAATGGCAGACATTTCTCTAATGCTTGGACGCGAGGCTGGCCTGACACCCGGCTCGGTGTCGCTCACGGCAGCGCACCCGAGACCCTGCCATGCCCCTCAGACAACCTGGTCGCTCCACGCCATTCGTCCCTTCGCGTCAGCACAAAACGTCGCATTTTTAACCTCGATTTCGAAGTAGATAGCGTTTGAGCTTCCTATACCCCGACGCCACTGGTCACCGCGAGCTCAGTCAGAACGCTTCCAATCCGACGCACGCGAGCTTCGACTGCCCGGCGCGCGATCAAAGCACAACCTGCTGGTCTAAAAAGCTTACACCGGCCACGCGTAAGCGCCGTCCCGAGGTGCGCGCGATGCTCAAGACCTCATGCGCTTGGCCGATAAATGGTTGCTGCCCGTGTCTCCCGCGCGGGCAGTCCTCCTCAGGCTTCGCAAGACGCGAGCACGGGACAGCGTGAGCTTACACAGGCTTTATGAGCATCAATCGAAAAGTCGTGTTGGCCATCGTCGCCATCTTCGGGATCTACGGGACCGCGCAATGGCTGGCGCAGACGGTGCTGGTGTTGCCGCGATTTTTGGAACTTGAAAGCGCCGAGGCAACGCGCAACGTCGAACGCGCGCTGGCGGCACTCGATCGCGAAGCGGCGCTGCTGCTGCCGTCCACCAGGGACTGGGGTACCTGGGATGACACCTATAACTATGTCACTGAGTACAACCAGGATTATTTCGACGCCAATCTCAATGCCGAGGCAATGCTCGCCTTGCGCGTCAACTACATCGGCATCTATAGCCACGACGGTAAGCCGGTCTGGACGATGACCGTCGATCAGGTCGGCAAGGAAGTGGCGAGCCCGGTGTTGACCGACCAGGGCGCGGAATCACGGGCCATGCTCCTCAAGCCACGTCTCAAGGATGAATACGGATTGGTCCTGTATCGAACCCCTGGTGCCATCTTGCTGGTGACGAGCAGCCCGATCCTCAAAAGCTCGGGTGAGGGCCCGTCACGCGGCGTCGTGATCATGGGGCGCCTGATCGACGCGACCGAATGGCAGCGACTGGCATCCCAGACCCACATCAGGTCTGCTCTGCGCTTCCCTGATCAGGGCGGTAAGGCAGCGCCCAGTCGCGTCACGCCGATGGGCATTCGCTTTTCGGCACCGAACCTCAAGGTCATCGATGCCACGACCCATGCGGTGACCAGTCTGTTCGACACCGCTGGCCAGACACTCGCTGAAATCGAGGTCGATACGCCCCGCGCGATCGAAGCGCAGGGCCGACTCGCACTCCGCTATGCAAGCGCCTTCCTGGTCGGCTCTGCACTACTCGTGCTGTGTGTGCTGATTGTCCTGCTCAGACACATGGTGCTCTCACCGCTGTCGGCCTTGACGCGGCACGTCGCACAACTTGGCCAGGCCGACCGACTTGATGCGCGCCTCAACCTCGATCGGCGTGATGAAATCGGCACGCTGGCGAAAGAATTCGACGGCATGGTGGCGCAACTTGATGAAACGCAGAAGCGCTTGCTGGACCAGTCCTACTTCGCCGGCGTGGCCGAAATGGCTAGCGGTGTGCTGCACAATATCGGCAATGCCATCACGCCATTGACCGCCAAGCTCGCCCGAATCGGCGGCGAACTGAGTGCGGCCCCGCACCGCTATCTCGCCACGGCCGGGCAAGAACTCGCCGCCGCCGAGATCGATGCCGAGCGACGCGCCGATCTCATCAGTTTCATCGAGCTAGCCAGCGCAGAACTCGCCGACAGCCTCGACCAGATGAGCGGTGACGTGGCGAGTGCCGCGGCCCAGGCTGAGCATGTGCAGGCGATCCTCGCCGACCAGCAGAAATTCGCACGGGCCGACCGGCAACTTGAAGCGCTGGACATGGTGGAACTGGTCAAACGAGGCATCGCTTTGCTACCTGAAGAACTGCTCTGCCACTGTACGATTGAATACCGCAAGGGGACCGACCGTGCGCCGCTGGTGCTCGGCTCGCGCATCGCTCTACAGCAGGTCATCAACAACCTGTTGCTGAATGCCGTAGAGGCCATCGCCCAGCGCTTTGGTCCCGCGCCGGGCGGCCAGCTCTGTATCGACGTCGAGACACACGAACAGGATCACAGCACGCAGATCGACCTGTGCGTTCGCGACAACGGCGTCGGCTTCGACGGTCATATCGAGCAGCACATGTTCGAGCGCGGCTTCTCGACCAAGCAGCGCGGCTCGGGTATGGGCTTGCACTGGAGCGCCAATGCCATGGCCGCGATGCACGGCGTCGTCAAGGCGCGTAGTGACGGACCGGACAGTGGTGCCGTGTTTACTGTGACATTGGACGCGTCCCATGCGTCATCGCCCAGCCTCGAGGCAGCCGCATGAGCCATTTCACACCCGCTTCGGCCATGCGCCCGACACGCGTATTAATCGCCGATGACGAAGCCGCCATTCTCGCTACCTACCGCGAAATACTCGAACCCGGCGCTCACAGTGAGCGACGTGCCGACCGTTCGGCAATGCAGGCCCGTCTGTTTGGCGGCAAAGCCAGCGCACCGCCCGTCTCCACGCCAGGCTGTGAACTCACGACTTGCAGTGGTGCCGAACAAGCGCTCCGCCTCGCCGAGGAGGCCATCAAAGCCCAGCGCCCGTTTGATGTGGCATTCCTCGACATGCGTATGCCGCCCGGCCCTGACGGCGCGTGGGCAGCACAACTTCTGCGCCAGCTCGACCCGCTCCTCGACATTGTGATCGCGACCGCCTACTCCGACGTCGACCCGGCCGAGCTGGCGGGCAGCGTGCCCCATGGTCGCAATCTGCTCTACATGCAGAAGCCCTTCCATCCACACGAAGTACGCCAGCTCGTGCAGACCCTCGGCTGGCGACGTCAAGCCGATGAGGATTTGCGCCGCGTCGCTTACTTCGACAGCGTGACAGGATTGCCGAACCGCACGCTGTTCTATCGGCGTTTGAGCGATGCCATCGCCGCAGCCGAACGCCACGGCCGGATCCTGGCGCTGATGTTTATCGATCTCGACAACTTCAAACGCGTCAACGACACGCTTGGCCACGCGATAGGCGATCTGTTGCTGCAGGAAGTGGCCAATCGACTGGCCGCGAACATCCGCGCCACTGACGCACTGCTGCAGGGGCCGCTGAGCCAGGATGTGGGGGAGGTCGCACGCCTGGGTGGCGATGAATTCACCGTGCTGCTGACCGATCTCGCCGACGCCGGTCATGCGGGGGTCGTCGCGGGCCGCCTGATGGACGCGCTCGTTCAACCCATGATGCTCGATAGTCAGGAGCTGGTGGTGACCGCCAGTATCGGTATTGCCTTGTTTCCGCGCGATGGCAGCACCATCGATACCATGCTCAAGAATGCCGACCTGGCGATGTATTTCGCCAAGCATGCCGGGCGCAACAAATTCCATTTCTTCGATGAACACATGAACGCCGCCGCACTGCGGCGTCTGGCGCTGGAAAAAAATCTGCGCGGCAGTCTCAAAAACGGCGAGCTTTCGCTTTGTTACCAGCCGCAGTACGACATCGCCTCGGGCGTGGTTGCCGGCATGGAGGCGCTACTGCGCTGGAACAACCCGGTTCTCGGCGCGGTCTCGCCGCTGGATTTCATCCCCATCGCCGAAGACATCGGCATGATCGAAGAGATCGGCGAATGGGTGCTGCGCACGGCCTGCATCCAGGTCCAGGCCTGGCGTGAACTCGGCGTCACCGCGGCGCGGGTCGCAGTCAATGTTTCTGCGCGACAATTCGTGCAGCCGGGATTTGTCGCCATCGTACAGCGCGCTATCGATGACAGCCGGATTGCGCCCGGCATGCTCGAACTCGAAATTACCGAAAGCATACTCATGAATGACGCCGAAAAGACCCTCGCGGTATTGTCGGGTCTCAAAACGATCGGTGTGCAGCTTGCGGTGGACGACTTCGGCACGGGTTATTCGAGTCTGGTGTACCTCAAGCGCTTTCCAATCGACCGCCTGAAAATCGATCGCTCATTTATCGCCGGCCTGCTTTCCAATCACCAGGACCAGGCCATCGTCAACACCGTTATTGCGCTCGCCCACAGCCTGGGGCTCGAAGTCACCGCTGAAGGGGTCGAAGATGAAGGTCAACTGGCCTTCATCAAATCCAAGCTGTGTCAGGAAGTGCAGGGCTTCCTCTTCAGTCATCCCTTGACTGCACCGGATGCACTTCGCTTCCTGCAGCGGGTCATGGCGCAGGGAGCGGGTGCTACCCGCCTGGCGCCAGCCCACAGTGCTATCCCCACACCACAGCACAGACTGGCACGGTGACGTTATCAGCGGCGAGGCGATGACGACGGCCGGCACGCTCGGCACCATTCCTTCCCACAGCGAAGAAGGCGCGTATCTCATTCTGCGCTCGGCACCGCTCAATATCGCTCACCTGCCAGACCATGTGCCGCGGCGCGGGCTCGTCGCGGGTGACGCAGGATGCGGTCCGCACTTTGGTGTGCAAACTTGACGACGCGCTGCGCCGATCGGGATTGCCGACGCGTCGCATTGCAGTGGTTGGTTTCAACCCGCATGCGGAAGGTGAAGAAGAGACGCAGTACATCGCTGATGTCGACTGCACCATCCGCGCGGATGTAGAGGGAGGATGACCGCACAGTTCGGCAACGCCTGCCGACACGACGGACCGCCAGAGTATCGAGGTGCGCTGCATGGTGATCTACGACTAGTCCCACCCGCGACGCAATCGCCACTCCACGAGCGGGAGCGGAGTACTGAATAAATCGCCCTGGTTCTTCGCTTAGCTCAAGCCGCGCGGCGCGCTTCGCGCGGTGTCATCTCAAACCAGCGCTTGAATGCTCGCGTGAAGGCCGCCTGGCCCTCATAGCCGAGCAGCTCCGCGAGGCGCGCAAAGCTGAGATTAGTGCGTGCGACCTGACGCCACGCGAGGTCGGCGCGCACCTGCTCGAGCAGCTCGCGGAAACCGGTGTCGGCCGCGGCGAGGCGCCGTTGCATGCTGCGCGGCGACAGGCCGAGTGCCCGCGCCACGGCGATATGGGAACAGTCCCCGCGCGGCAGCAAGGCCGTCAACGCGGCGGTGACTTCCGCCTGCAACGCCGCACCCACCAGCGCTTCGCGCCTGCGCCTGGCGTTGACGCCGAGCGTCTGCTCGGGGCCGGCACCGAGTGACGCGTTCAGACTCCCGCTGTCGATAAAAAACGCATCGCGTTCGGCACCGAATTTCACAGCGGGGCCGAAGAATTCGACAAAGGCCAGGCGGTCTTCCGGCTCTGCGCGTAGCGTGACCTCGCGCGGCTGCCACGCACGACCGAGGCACTCGCCGACGAACAGTATCAGGCGTGCGAGGGTGAGATGGATGATCTGACTTTCGCCCCAGCGGCCCACCGGCAGGAACACATAGCTCAACCACAGGCCGCCACGATGCGCCTGCATGCGCAGACTGCCGGCATCGGTGTAAAGGCCGTATTGCGCAACGAAAGTGCTGAGGGCGACCCGCAAGGTGCTGGCGTCTGCCGCCGTCATCCAGCGCTGCCCGCGAATGTCGAGCCCGTGCTGGCCGAGCGGCAGCCTGCGCACCTGGCGCAGGGCGAAATTCGGACAGCGACACCGTTGGGCGGCGAGCTCGAGGAAATCGACTATCTGCCCGGCCGGCACGAACAGGTCCGGTTCGTCGAAGACACGCGTCGGCAAACCGACCTGGCGGGCGAGTTTGTCGGCATCTTCTCCAAGCTCGGTGACCAGCTCGCGGGAGCCGATCAGCGCGCCGCTGATGAGCACGGGTTCGCGCACGACTGGCGTTAAATGAGAAAACGTTGGCGCATATTGCAAAAAATTTTAGCCGGCTCGGCCGCACAATCCAAACTGTCGCAGCGCCGGGCCAGCCCCGGCCCATTTTCTGGTCCCCCAACCAACGGAGAGCACCCCATGAGCCTGTACGACACGGTCATCAAGAACGGCACGATTATCGATGGCACCGGGCTGCCACGCTTCAAGGGCGATATCGCCATCCGCGACGGACGCATCGCCAAAATCGGACGTATATCCGACACCAGCGGAGCCAAGGTCATCGACGCCGACGGCCTGATAGTCGCGCCGGGCTTTGTCGATCTGCATACCCATTACGACGCCCAGGTGCATTGGGACCCTTACTGCACCATCTCCGGCTGGCACGGCGTGACCTCGGTGACCATCGGTAACTGCGGCTTCGGTTTCGCACCGGCCAGGCCGGAATCGCGCGAACGCCTGCTGCGCATGATGACGCGCACCGAACAGATCCCCTACGAGTCGATGGTCGAGGGTATGGGCCTCGACTGGGACTGGGAGTCGATGCCGCAATGGCTCGATCACCTGGACGGCGTGCCGAAGGGCGTCAACCTCCTGAGCTATGTACCCCTCAATCCTTTGCTGGTTTATGTCATGGGCCTGGAGGGGGCCAAGTCCGGACGTCAGGCGACGAGCGAAGAGCTGGCCGAAATGGTCCGCCTGATGGGCGAAGCGATGGACGCCGGCATGATGGGCTGGAGTTGCCAGCGCTTCGGCAAGAATTCCATGCAGGCCGATTTCGACGGCACCCCGATGCCGACCGATCTCATGCCCGACGAAACGCTGCTCGCGTTTGCCGATCTGCTCGGCGAGCGCGCCGAGGGCTTCATCCAGATCCTGAACGCGCCCAGCGGTACGCCGGGCTCGAGCGGCGGCGGCAAGGATTCCGCCTTTGTTGAAGAACTCGCGCGCCGCTCCGGCCGCCCGATCATCTACAACGCCGTGATGGCGAGCGATGAGCCCGGGCTGGAGAACATCCATCAGCGCTCAATGCGCTGGATCGATCGCTGCTTCGAGCGCGGTCTGCAGATCTACGCGCAGGGCAATACCGTCCGTGCGCCCTACCAGTTCACGCTCGAACACTGGAACATGTATGACTCAAGCCCGGCCTGGAACTACGCCAC
>JANOXY010000091.1:0-8816 GCA_031418675.1 Pseudomonadota bacterium | reverse complement strand
AGCCTGAAAAATTCGCCCCACTTTTTGCTAGCGGCCAGCCCTGGCCCGAAACCGGGCAGGGTGAGCATATCGCCGGCGCAGCCCTGTTTCTGGCAACTGATGATGCACGCTTTGTGACCGGCGAATCCTTGATTGTTGATGGTGGCCTCACTGCCGCTGGACCGGAACTTTCCAAACGTTTCCGCCAGAACTCGGGGCGCGGCGCCGGGGTGGTCGGTGTGACACGTGGTTCGACCGGCGAAGCGCCGGATCTGCGCAAGCTCTAGCAGCGCAAGCGTCAAGATATGAGCGCGGCAGCCGTCACTTATGCTGCGCTACTGTTCGGCCAGCGGCTCGCTCGTCTGGAAGAACAATTCGAGCGTTCGCGGGCGCCGCGGACTTACCGTTCTATCGGTGGCGATGACGCCGTGGACGATCAGGTGTCGAGGCGCTAAAGCCGCAGAAAGATGCCATCGACCTGCAGTTGCTGACCGCTCAGGCGGTCGGTGAACTCCGGTTTGATTAAAACAGGTTGGAGGCCGGCCGCACGCAGGCGCGCCATGACATCCTCTATCAAAATTTCCTCCGCGTAGAGGGGCACCAATGACATCTCGACCTGCACGCCGCGCAGCCGCTGCAACGTTTGCTGTCCGCCCTCGAAAATAGGCACGGTGTAACCCTGCGCATCGATCTTCAGAAAGGCGCGGCTCGGATCGATGCTTTGGGCGTCGCATTGCTCGTCGAGGGTTGAAACCCTGACTTGTTCGGTGCCGACATAAGCCGACTCCGGTGCAGACTCCAAGTGCTTGGGTAGCATGGCGAGTAGCGAGCTGCTCCAGGAATTGGCCGCTACGTTGATCTCGGCGTTACCGCTCTGGGGACCGAGCGCCAGCTGATGTGCGCTCCACTGATGATCGGCAGCGCAAGCGTTTTTGAGCGCGGCAAATGCCTCGCTCAGGGGTTCATAGGAGACGATGCGGCCGCGGTAGCCAAATTTGCGCAGTTCGCGGCCGTATTGACCGTTGTTGGCGCCGACATCGATGACCGTGTTTACGCCGTGCTTGAGCAGCCACGCCTGGCGCACGTGGTCGGCGCTGAGCGCCGGACCGTAGCGAGAAATGTTGTAGCCCGAGGGCGGGAATAAGGCCCTGCGCAGTTTGCGAAACATGATCGCGCTCCGGATTTGAGCTTACGGCGAACCGGCGCGCATCCAACCACGTCAGCGCGCCGGACGGGGCACGGCTATTGGCCGGTGAATTTAGTCTTGCGCTTCTCGATAAAAGCAGTCACACCCTCGCGAAAATCCGCACGGATGGCGCAGTCAGCGAAGGTTTCGGCCTCCAGTTGCAACTGTGCTTCAAACTCGTTTTCCAACGAGCGCTGGAGCAGACGCTTGGTATTGCCGTAGACATGGGTGGGGCCACGGGCCAGGCGCTGTGCGAGTTTGGTGGTCTCGGCGGCGAGGTCGGCGGCCGGCACCACAAAGTTGATCATGCCCATGGCCGCCGCGGACGCAGCGTCGAAGCGGTCACCGAGCAGGGCGATTTCCATCGCTTTTTTCATGCCCACCGCACGCGGCAGATGAAAGCTCGCCGAACCATCGGGGCTGGTGCCGATATGGCAATAGGCCAGGGTGAAAAACGCATTGTCCGCCGCGATGACGAGGTCGGCCGCGAGGGCCATGCTGACGCCGGCCCCGGCCGCCGCACCGGCCACGCTGGCCACTATCGGTTTAGCCATGCGCCGCATGGTGTACATGATGGGATGCAGGTCATGGATGCGGTTCATGAATTCGGCGCGGAGCTTGTCGCTCGGTTGGTCGAGCTTGGTGGCCATGCTCTTGACGTCACCACCGGCCATGAAGTTGTCGCCCGCACCCTGCAATACCACGCAGCGTACCGCCGGGTCGTATTCGATGGCCTGCAGGGCATCACGTAACATGGCGCGCAGCTCCAGGCTCAGGGCATTACGCGCCTCGGGGCGATTGAAGGTCAGGGTCGCAATGGAATCTTTAATCTCTACCAGCAAGTCCGGCACGGTGGTGTCCTCAAAGTCACGGGAAGGGGACATGTATTCGAAAATGCGACGGGCGTCAAAGGGCATAGCGTATGCTGCGTTGCAGCCTCACCGGAACCCGCGGCCGGTGACAGGCTACCGAGCTTGGGAACTTTGCCCGCCGCCCGGCGCAATATCACTCACCACCATGCTGTATAGCGCTTGCTCATGTCTATAACCGATGCCGAACTGCTCCAGCGCATGCAACGCGGCGACGGTGAAGCCTTCAGTGTTCTGTATCAGCGGCATCAGCAACGGGTGTTCCGCTTTGCGACTGTCTACAGCGGCACCGACGGGGTGGCGGCGGACGTTACGCAGGAGGTTTTTATGCAGCTCTTCGACAATCACAGTTTCGACCCGGCGCAAGGTGAGCTGCGCGCCTATCTGCTGGGGATGGCGCGCAACCTGCTGCGCCGTCACTGGCGTGACGCGCAGCGCTTCGAGGGTCTGCCCGAGGAAGAGGACGGGCCCTTGGGCGAAGCCTTGATCGATCGGGTCGAGCCCTCGGCTCTGGTCAGTCGCGCCCAGCAATATAGCGGGCTGCGCGCTGCAATCCTCGCGCTGCCGTCCTACTACCGGGAGGTCATGATCCTCTGCGAACTTGAAGAATTGGATTATCAAGAGGCAGCCCACATTCTCGAAGTACCGATAGGCACCGTGCGTTCGCGCCTCAACCGGGCGCGTAAAGCGCTGAGCCTGGCCCTGGGTGCCAGCGTCACCACCAGCGTTCCCAGCGAACGAGGAGCAAGCTATGAACTGCGCGCAATTTGAATGGGCGGTGGTCGACATAGCCGCCGGTCGTGTTGACGCCGGTGAAGAAACCCGTGGCCACCTCGCGCGCTGCGAGCGTTGCCGCGCGCGCTTGTTGGCTGAGCGTCGCTTGACCGCCAACCTGCGCGACCTGAGTAATGCGCTGTCGACACTATCGGCGCCGGTCCGGGTCGAGCAGGCTTTGTTGGCGCGATTGCAACGCATGGGGCCGGCGTCGAACGTGCAAGCGCTGCGCGCAGCACCAACACGCCGCCCATGGTTCTCCCGCAGCCGTTGGGTAACACGCACCGCGCTGGCCGCATCGGTAGTGGGGCTATTGGGGGTAGTGCTGGCCAATGCGGTGCGTGATGGCAGCCAGCACGCGGTGGCACCGCTGGCGGAACTTCGTCATCCTGAAATTGCCACGCCTTTTTACCCGGTCTACATCACCTCTGCAGCGGTGGCTGGTGCACGCGGACTGGTGCGGGTGCGCGTGCCACGTGCCACCCTGGCGGTGTTTGGCCTGCCCTATAACCCACGACGCGCGACTGATCCCATCACCGCTGATCTCATGGTCGACAACGGCGGTATGGTCACCGCGCTGCGCTTCGTCCAGTGATACGCAGCGCCTGTACTGTGGAGCAAAAAACTATGAAACGAAGTTATCTCCTGGCTTGCATCACGCTCTTGACCGCGCCGCCAGTTATGGCGGAGGGGGAAGTGACGTCCATGCCCGAACGATCCGACGCGATGTCCTTCGCCGCGGAGAAGCTGGCCGAGCCGTCGATGATGATGGCCGCGCCGCCGCCTCTGCCCCTGGCCGGCGGAGACACCATGAGCTTCATGCAGTTTGAAATGACCGGCCCGGCCGAGGTTGTAGCGGGCAAGCCCTATGCGGCGAAACTCAGCGTAGAAGTCCTGCAGCCGCTGATCGATGGCAACAGCATCGCGGTCGAACATCATTCACAGGTTTATCGTGACGCCCAGGGTCGCACTCGGCGCGACGACGAGCTCGATATCGGCGGTGTCGTGCAGCACAACATACTGATCGCAGATCCGATTGCGGGTAGCAGCTACACCCTTGACCCCGCGCGGCGCATTGCGGAACAGGTCCCCCAAGCCGCGCAGCGCGGCGCGCAGGTCGCCTTTGCCCAGCAGCTGAACAGCGTCGGTGGCGGGACTTCCACGACCTTCGATGTGGCGGTGCCAGCCCCGCTGGCCACTAGCCGACCGACCTTGGAAGCGTCCCTAAACCCGCCGCTCGCACCGTTTTCGGCAGATACACCGATTAAACTGCCGTTTCCCGGTGATCCCCACAGCGTGAGCCTGGGCGATAAGACCATCGAAGGTGTGCGCGCTACCGGCACACGTACCACGGTGATCATCCCGGCGGGGGCGATCGGCAATCGAGCGCCCATCGAAATCGTCACCGAGCAGTGGTACAGCGCCGAACTCAATGTGGTGATGTTGAGCGAACACCGCGACCCGCGTGTTGGTCAGACCCGCTATCGGCTGCACGATATCGTACGTAGCGATCCTGACCCGCAGTTGTTCGTCGTACCGGACGATTACCGTGTCAGTACGCCTGGTTTTAATGTGACGCGCTGATCTTGGTTGCGCGCGACTCAGAAACTGCGATGCGCGGTGACCATGAAATGCACGCCGAGGTCCTGGATATCAGTGCCGGTATTGGCGATGTGTCGGCGCACTGCGCCCCACATGATCTCGGCGCTGGTGTCCGGCCCGATGTCCCATCGCAAGCCCGGGCCGGCCGCTAACAAGGTGGTTGAAGGATCGGTTTGATTGAAGTCGTCCCGATCATGATTCCACGCGCGCCCCGCATCGACGAACAGCACGGCGCTCAGTTGGCCATCGGTGGTCTGATGGCTGAGACCAGGTACCGGCAGCTTCAAGAGCGGCAGGCGATACTCCAGAGCAGCCGCCCAACCCTGGTCGCGCACAAAGCGTGATCGGCGATAACCACGCACCGAGCTGCTGCCACCAAGCGAGAATTTTTCCAGGGGCAACAGGCCATCGGAACTCAGCTGCGCTTCGCCGCGCAGATAGAGCGCTCCCGCCCGTGGGCCCAAGGTGTGCAACCACTGCAGTTGTAAAACGGCACTGTGGAAACGCGAATCCGGCAGACCGTCGTTATGGGTCGTCGCGCCGAGCGCGCCAATCCCGGCCGACCAGGCAACACGCGCACTCAAGGAATCCCGCGCAAATTGCTGCTGCCATTGCAGCGCCAGCCGCACCAAACGCACGGTGGCTTTACCGTTTTCAACGCCGGGGCTGAAAGAAAACAGCTGGCCGTTGAGCGAGCTTTCGCTTTGTTTGCCGACCACACTGGCGCTCAGTTTTAAACGACCGCGGCGGCGCTGCCACAACACCTGGCTGACGCCGATATCAAGCGCGCTCGAATGGGTCTTGGCACCAAACACGTCAAACTGCTCTTCGACCAGTTCCGACCTGGCGCGAAAATAGCGGACAGAAAATTCCGGGCCATTGACCGACCACGGCACACTCGCGCGAACGTCCAGTTCGCGCAGACCACTGGCGAGGCCAAGCGCGAGACCGATTTCATCGCCGCGCTTGAAGAAGTTACGGGCCGAAGCGTCCAACACGCCGTGAATACCGCCCACGACCGGCGCCCGATCGTTGGCGAGGCGCAAACCAGCGGTATAAATCGCGGCCTCTTCGACGGCGACTTTAAGCAATGCACCGCCGCGCTTGCGACCGGGCGCGAGTTCCGCACTGATATTGCCTATACCGCGTTCCTGCATCAGCAGGCGCAGGTTGGCGTTCAGCACGGCGAGATTGAGCGGTGCGGTGAGCCCGGTTTGCAGACGTGCGGCGATATAGGCGGGGTCCACGGCGCGGGTGCCGGATACCACTATCTGTTCGAGAAATCCCTCAACGATATCGATGTGCAGAACACCTTCGCTCGCTTCCTGGTCGGGCAGTACGGCACGGGAGGTAGAGAATCCCGCTTGCAGATAGACGTCGGTCAGGCGTTGCAGCAAGCCTTGCAGATCGCCGTCGGCGAGGGTGCGGCCAATGAAAGGCGCGGCGACCGCCATCAACTGCGGTGTCGCGATAACGGTGTTGCCCTTGAACGCTATCGCTTTGACGAGCAGGCGTGCACTAGCTGTGTCGGACGCCAGCGGCGCGCCTGCAGCCAGCCCCCACATTGCAAATACCACGCACAATACGACTGCACGCAGTGCTGCGCGCCACAACGAATTGGCGGGAATACTTTCGGTGGTGGGCATCAACGCATCAGTGCCGGCGATTCAGGGCGTCGAAAACAAGAACGCCCCGTCCCATGACGGGGCGGGGCGTTCAGTATGCCCGCTTTCGGCCTGCTGGAGCGCAGGCCAGCGTTCAGGACTTAGCGCAGATGGCCGTTGCGAATGACGGTCACGCTGTCACCGTTTGCGGCATTGGCGACCACTGCAGCCGGCGCGGGTACTGCCAGCGCGCTGCCGTCTCCGACCGCCACATCGGCCGCGCCGAGCTGCTCAACGGCGCCGATGGCACCGCTTAACTCAGCGCTGACGTCGAGCGACGCAGCCGGCGACTCGCCGTTGCCGCTGAACTGCAGGACTTCCGCAGGAACGTCGTCGTTCTTGTAGACCGCTTCGGGTGGGAGTTCACCCGCGACGTTCTGGCAGATCACACCACAATCGTCCATCGGCACTTCTTCAGTGACAACGTCGACGCCCTCAACCGGTGCTGATTCTTCCGGCATCGGGTCCACAAGCTCAACCGGGATGGGGTCGTTCAGGACGACATCCTCGCCATCCACCGGCAGCGCTGGTGGGTCGATGACCGGGGTATCTTCGACGATTGGCTCGGCGGGGTCACCGAGTGCGCCATCGCCCACCACGATTCCTACGCCTCCATCAGCACCAGTCACTGCAACGATGTCGGTGCCGGGATCGACTGGCTCTTCATCGGCGAAGCTCAGCGGCGCGCCCATGACCAAGGCCAGGGCCGCGACCAGCGCTGCGTGGCGCAACTTGAAAATGTCCTTCTTCATCTGTTCATACCTCTTACGTGTACATCTGGCTAGAACTTCAGCCCGGCCTCGACATGCTGGCAGGTTGGTCGAGGGCGCCTGGGAGTTGCCAAGCGGGAAGCCTACGCAGCATGGTAACCCACTGCTATCCCGGAATTGCTCAAAGCTGTGCATCCTTACGCGTCGGGCTGATAGCGCTCGCAGCGGTGCGTGGTCGCGTGACCCCGCGCTCGATGGGAAAGAAGATCTCGGCCACCAGTTCCTTATCGCCGGCGGCCTCGTTCAGTCGATGAAAGGCCGGCGCATCGCGCATGCGTGCTCCCGACTGTGGATACCAGTGCCAGCGTACCGCGGCATGGGCATCTTCGAGTGCAGTCAGTGAGCCGCGAAATTGAAACACCGCGTAGTCGCCGCCTGCCAGATGCTTGCGCACCAGGTCTGTGTCGCCCGCTTGGGAAACATCCACGCAGGCGTCGTAACGGCGGCGAGCCGCAGGTGTGAGCTCGGGACTATCGCAGGGAATACCGATCCAATTTGGTGGCGTCGTCTGGGCACCTTTTGTCACGCAGTGCTTGAGGGCCGCCCATGCGGCGGGCGCAGCGGTGTGTTGTGCGCCGTAGCGGCGCAGGGCTAATACTTCTTGTGCAGCCAAAGTACGGAATTCGAGCCCGTGGGGTAGAAAGGGCGCACACAGGGCACGACGTGCGTGCAGCGTTTGGGCGAGGCTGCGCGGACTGGTACCAAACTGGCGGCGAAACGCCCGCGCAAACGCCGACGAGCTGGAATAACCAGCGAGCGCACTGGACGTGGTGACGGACGCGCCATCGAGCAACATGCGCAGCGCGGCCCGTTCCAGCGCGCGGCGTCGCACGTAAGACGAGACCGACTCGCCGAGATAGCTCGACATCACGCGATGGAAGTGAAACGGAGAAATGCTGGCGAGTTCCGACAGGAATTCCACATCACCGGTTTCACCGGGATGGGCGTCAATGTATTCCAGTACAAATTCCAGACGCGCTGCGCGCCGCTGTCTTGCGCTTGCGTTCAAACCTTACCCCCTGCGCTGCGAATTTTTGTCGACCCCGCCGTCACCGCACGACGGTCGCAAGGTATTCGATCGGCGCGGCTGTGAAGTTCCCTGCAAGTGTTAATAACTGCGTCGGATTTTGGCCTCAGATCCCCATAAACGCGGTCTGGATCGCAAAAACGAGCGGTGATCGTGAACAAGCTTTGAAGCGTGTGCGGCGCGCATTACGCGGCGGGCGTCTACCCCACAATCGGCCCACGCAAATGTGCGGCCTGGGCCTGAGCCATCCGCATGCAGCCGGTGGGCGCCACTACGGCCCGCTGGCTTTTGATCACTAGAGGAATCGTGAGCATGAAAAGTAATCTTCTTCGTCGACTACTGATACTCGTGGCCTTGCAGGGCGCATGGGGCCTCGCCCAGGCGCTACCCTTGACCTATACCTTCGATCTCGGCACGGCGGGCAGCGGCAGTTTCAGCATCAAGTCCAATGCCAGCGCACCCCAGGTCGATGCCACCGAACTGTCGGCCTTTGAGTGGGACATTGCCGGTGTGGGTGGGTTTGACCTGGCCGATTTGTCGGTCTTCAGTTTTGGTCGCTGGAGCCCACTGAACGGACTGCAACCCAATGCAAATGGATTGTTGTCCTTGGGCATCGTACTCAAGACCAATACGCGCAGCGACACCGGCGTGGCCTGCGCAATTTGTATCGTGGCGGCGCAGCTTGCGCCGCCCGCTGCGGACAACAACCGCTCTGCCGCGCGAGCCGCTGCTCGAGTGGTAGTGCGCGCAGCGGATTCTCCGTGCGGCATAACCGGCTCCTGTCGTGGCGTCACGCCGCGTTTGGGCGTAGTGCCGGAGCCCGCCTCGTGGTCTTTGGCGGCGCTGGCATTGATGATGGGCGCGGGCTTGGGGCGTCGTCGTCGGCCAGTTGATGCACGCGTCTGAAGTGATGCGGTCAGCAAGGCCTGAGCCTTGCTGGCCAGC
>JANOXY010000090.1:0-11123 GCA_031418675.1 Pseudomonadota bacterium | reverse complement strand
TTCAAGGCTTCCGGCCATTAATGTCTGCGGCTGCCGGTTGGCCGCTAAAGATTCGGAGAAATTTGTCGATTTAGAGCTTGGTGTTCTCTGCTGTGTGCGTCAAAGACCTGAGATCTTTGAGCCTATTTTTCTTACCTCAGGGACCGATCAATCAGCGATGTTGTGCATGTCCGCATTTCAGCGGAAAGCCTGATTCGCCTCGAGAAGTCCCGTCTTGAACACTTGGTTCAAGATTACGGTCGAGACGGCACAGTGGAGAACTCCTTTAATCCTTCGTCAGACGGGTGCGACGCATCTGTCTACAGGCAGATCCGGATTCTCCCCCCGCTTGCGCGCCGCCAAGGTTTAAGGTCCTGCGAGCGATAAGGCGCCGCGACACGTTTAGCCGACCGCGACCGCCTTGGCCTGCTTGCAGCATTGCGCGAGATAAGCCAGGGCCTCTTCCACCTGATCGATCAAAATCAGACACAAATCGCCTGGCTCGAGTGATGAGAGTGCGCTGTCGATAGCGACAAATTCGCCGGTAATCTCGACGACGTCGCGCACACGTGTCGCGTTGCTCAGTCCTTCGCGCAACAGGGTCAGCACTTCGCCATCGGCACGACCGCGCTGGCAGGCGTCCTGATAGAGCAGCACAGAATCGAAGGCGTTGCCGAGAATGCGGGTCTGATCGCGGATATCCTCGTCACGACGGTCACCGACAGCACTGATCACCACCATCCGACGCTTGGCTGGCAGGGCGCTCACGGCCTGCACCAGGGCCACCATCGCGTCGGGGTTGTGGCCGTAATCGGCGATCACCGTCGCGCCGCGATAGTCCATGACATTAAAACGCCCCGGCGTAGCCGCGACGCTAGGCACGAAGCTGGCGAGGCCGGCGCGAATATATTGCCAGTCGATACCCGCGCCCCAGGCCGCTGCCACGGACGCCAGTACGTTCTCCACTTGAAAACCGATGCGGCCGGCAAAGGTCAAGGGAATTTCAGCAAGGGGGAACCGGCATTGCTCCGTGCCTTCGACGCAGCTGATGGCGTCGCCATCGATGACTACCGCGCGCCGACCCTGGGCGCGATGCGTGACACTCAGCGAATTGGCCGGATTGCGCGAAAAATAGATCACGCCACCTGGACAGCCCGTGCCACAACGAGCCGCAATCGGATCATCGGCGTTGAGTACCGCATAGCCGTTTGTCGCAACGTTCTGCACGATGACACGCTTCAACACCGCCAAATCTTCGACGGTGGTGATGTAGTTCAAGCCCAGATGATCGCCGGTGCCGATGTTGGTCAGCACCGCCACCTGGCAGCGGTCAAAGGCCAAGCCTTCGCGCAAAATGCCACCGCGCGCGGTTTCCAGCACGGCGGCGTCGACATCGGGGTGCATCAATACGCTACGCGCGCTGCGCGGTCCGCTGCAGTCGCCGCTGTCGATCTGGGTGCCCTGCACAAACACACCGTCGGTCAAAGTCATGCCGACCCGCAGACCCGCCTGCGCAAGGATGTGGGAAATCAGGCGCACGGTGGTGGTCTTGCCATTGGTGCCGGTCACGGCAATAACCGGAATACGCGCATCGGTGCCGGCCGGAAACATCTCGGCAATAACCGCCTCGCCCACCTTGCGACCCGTGCCGTAGGACGGTGACAAATGCATGCGCAAGCCGGGTGCGGCGTTCACTTCAACGATGCCGCCGTTCTGTTCCTCGAGCGACTTCAGCACGGTCTGACACACCACGTCGACACCGCAGATATCCAGGCCGACCATCTGTGCCGCCGCCACCGCACGGGCGGCGAGATCGGGGTGCACTTCATCGGTGACATCGGTGGCGGTGCCACCGGTCGACAAATTTGCATTGTTGCGCAACACCACGCGCAGACCCTTGGCCGGTACCGAGGTCGGGGTCAGCTCCTGCAGCTCGAGGCAGGTAAACGCAATCTCATCGAAACGAATTTTGGTCAGTGAGGTGGCGTGGCCCTGGCCACGTCGCGGATCACGGTTTACTTCTTCGACGAGCTCGGTGACGGTGTGAATGCCATCGCCAATCACGAAGGGCGGATCGCGACGGGCAGCGGCGATGAGCTTGTCACCCACCACCAGGAAACGGAAATCGTGGCCCGGAATATAGCGCTCGACCAGCACCACCGTGCCGGCCTCCAGAGCGGCACGATAGGCGGCTTCGAAATGTGCCTTGGTCTCGATGTTGACCGTCACACCACGGCCATGGTTTCCGTCCTTGGGTTTGACCACCACCGGCAGACCCAGGGCGCAGGCAGCGGCCCAGCCTTGTTCGGTGTTCTTGACCTCGCGGCCATCGGGCACCGGCACGCCGGCGGCTTTTAATAGTTGTTTGGTGAGTTGTTTGTCCTGGGCGATGGACTGCGCAATGGCGCTGGTCTGATCGATTTCGGCGGCCTGGATACGCCGCTGACGACTACCCCAGCCAAACTGCACCAGGCTGCCAGTCGTCAACCGTCGGTAAGGAATACCGCGTTCAACGGCGGCATTGACGATCGCTCCGGTAGACGGTCCGAGGCGTTCGTCTTCGTCCATGTCGCGCAAACGCGCAACTTCCGACTCGACGTCGAAGACCGCGTCGTTCAGCGTCGCATCGACGAGACGGGTTGCGATATCCAAGGCCGCGCGGCCAACCGACTCTTCGCTGTACTCCACCACCACCTGGTAAATCCCAGCCTCGGAGGTGTAGCCGCAGCGACTGAAGCTGACCGGGCAACCGGCCTGCGCCTGTAGGCTCAAGGTCGCGATTTCGATGACGTGGGCAACCGAGCGCGGCAGGCCACCATCGGGCACCGGCAACACCTGCAGCTGCGGATAGATCGCGCGCAGATGTTTGACGAAACCCGGCAGTCGCGACAAGTCGCGCTCATCTTCGTTGCACTCAATGATCGCTTCGATAGCCGTACGGCGGCTCCAGAGGTTGGGGCCACGCAGGGCACGTACGCGTGCGACTTCCATCGGCTTTGTTTGCCTCGAACTTAGGACGGGTTGTTGGGGAGTAGGGTTTCGTCGGCGGCCGTGGTGGCCGACGGGAAACTGACAATTCCGCTGACGATCAAATCAATAGGTACATTGGCCGCCCATGCGCAGGCGGCCGCAGGCAAACTCGCAGGCACATCAAACATCGGCGGCAAAGCCTGGCGCTCCGCCTGGCGACCGTGGGCAAACACCAGCTCGTCTGCATCGTGATAAACCGCGCGACGACCCTGGGCCAATGCGTCGATCACCGCGGGTGCTTGCGCGTCGCGACTGTAGATCAGCACTTCACCGTCGGCGAAGGTAGCCAGCGCCAGCACATCGGCGTCATCGGCATTCAGTACGGCGATGCCTTGCGGCAGGACGACGTCGATTTGTGTGCGTAATAAACGGGTCAGCTGTTCAACATCCTGGATGCCGAAGCGCGCGAGATTCTCATCCAGCGCCAGCGCGGTGACGAGCCCCACCTGGCAACGATCGTAGGGCAGACCTTCGCGCAACAGGCTTTCCGCCGTGGTCTCGATAACCGCGGTATTCAAGGTGCGATTGACCAATAAGCGTTGGCCAGCAGCCCAGTTCGCTGCGTCGTTGTGGTCGACGCGACGCCCACCGAGATACAGACCGTTGCCGCAGGCGACCCCTACCGCCACACCCTGCAGGTGCAGCAAGAAGCCGACCATGCGCGCAACCTCGGTGGTGTTGCTGCTGCCGCTAATCCCGATCAGCGGGATGCGGCCATTGTCATTCGCCGGAAACAGATGACGCACGATGGCGTCACCCACAAGGTGGGAACCGTTTGCACCGCGCGCTAGGTGAGTCGGCAAGGCCGGGCCGGCGTTGATCTCGATGAGCGCTCCGCCCTGGGCCGCCAGTGGTTTGGAGATATCCCGCGCAACGATGTCGACACCGGCGATATCCAGACCAACAACGCGCGCGGCCAGGGTCGCCTGGGCGACGGTGCTCGGATGAACCTCGGCCAGCACGTCGACACCGATCTTGGCGTGCCGCGGTAACACCACCACCTGGTTCACACCCGGTACCGCGTCAAAACTCATGCCCTGCCGGGCAAGGGCCAGCCGCACGGTGGGAAAATCATCGAAATCTTCAATGGTCAGCGGCATGACCGACGGCTCGGCAGCATCGGCCAGCTTGTTCAAAGCGGCGTTGAGCAGGTCGTGCACGGTGTCGCGGCCGTTGCCGGTAACGCGGAACGCTTCGGCACGGGTCGCGGCCACCACTTTATCGCCCACCACCAGCAACCGGTGTTCTTCGCCTTCGATATATTTCTCAACGATGACCGTCGAATCAACTTCGTGAGCCGCGGCGAAGGCCACGCGTACCGCCGCCGCATCAGCGAGGTCAAGAAACACGGCTTCGCCGCGGCTGGCTTCACCCGGTTTGACGACCACCGGATAGCCAATCTCTTCAGCCGCCGCAACGGCCGCATCGGCGTTGCGGATGAGCTGGCCTTCCGGCACCGGAATGCCGCAGGGTGCGATGAGCTGCTTGGCGAGATCTTTGTCACTGGCGATGGATTCGGCGATTGCCGAGGTGCGATCGGTTTCGGCCGTCCAGATGCGACGCTGGCGGGTGCCGTGGCCCAGGATCACGAGATTGCCTTGGGACAGGGGCACTACCGGAATTCTGGCATTGACCGCCGCATCGACGATGCAGGCCGTGCTCGGACCGAAGCCCTTGCGATCGGCCAGTACCCGCAATTCGCGCAGTGTCGCCGCCACGTCGAAGCTTTTACCTTCAATGGCGGCCAGGATGAGTTCGCGCGCTTTGAGCAAACAGGTGCGAGTCAGATCTTCCTGCGTGGTGCGCACGACAACGTGATAGATACCCGTGGTGCTGGTGCTGCGCGCGCGGCCAGAACCCGCCGGCCGGCCGGCCTGGGTCTGCAATTCGAGCGTGACGTGCTCCAGAATATGGCCGACCCAGGTACCTTCCTCGAGACGGCGTACAAAACCACCCGGTTCCTCATAACTGCATTCGTGCTTGCGTAAACCCGGCAACCATTCCACCAGTCTGGCGACAAAGCCCGGCAGGGTATTGGACGGTGATTCTTCAAGGGCGCCGATGTCGATGAGTGCCTCGAGGGCGGGCCGATAGGACCAGCGATTGGGGCCACGCAGGAAAATGAGATCGAGGATGCGAATGTCGTATTGATTCATGTGTAGGGGCTGACGGTGACGGTACGGGCGAACCCGTTTTGGTGCCAAGCCCACCGCAGGCGGTGGCCCCACGCGGCAACGACACCACCCTGTACTCAATCCGGCGATAATATAAGTAATGACTGCTCGTTCCCAATTTTCGCTCGTTTCCCCGCTGCCCCCTCACTGGCAGACCCTGGCCACCGAACCGCTTGCGAGCACCGAGAGCGTGCGCGCCTGGTTCGAGACCGACCTCACTGCGGAACTTCGTTACGCGCGAGGCCTGGTGCTTCTGACCGATAGCCGCGTTGTGCATCTGGTCGAGGGCACCGGGGTGCAAGAGTGGGCGCTCGGCAATGAACTTTTGCTGAATCACATTGAGCATGCCGGCGTCGGCACCGTTGAACTATTGCGCGCTGGCGAGCGGGTCGGGCGCCTGCGTTTCACCCTCGCCCACGACCTGGGCGCAAAACGGCTGATCGCGGAAGCCGAGCGTATGCAGGCGGGCGGCGAGCCCGTGCTCGAAGCACACGACCACTGCCCGGTATGCAATACCGCGCTCGATGCCAGCCAGGACGAATGCCCGGTCTGCGCGCAGCAATTGTTTACCCCTCCCTCAACCTGGACGCTGTTCCGCCTGTGGCGATTTGCGCGGCCTTACCGACTGCCCTTGTTCTTCGGCTTTTTATTCACCCTGGCCTCGACCTTCGCCACCCTCATCCCGCCTTACCTGACCATGCCTTTAATGGACAAGGTATTGATACCGTTTCAGAACGGCACGCCTATCGATCAAACCTTGGTGATGATGTACCTCGGTGGCCTGGTCGGTGCGTCACTGGTGGCGTGGCTGTTGGGTTGGGCGCGCAGTTATATCCTGGCCCTGGTCTCAGAGCGCATCGGTGCTGATCTGCGCACCACGACTTTTAACCATCTGCTCAAGCTCTCACTTGAGTATTTTGGTGGCAAACGCACCGGCGATCTGATCAGCCGTCTCGGTTCAGAGTCCGATCGCATCTGCGTATTCCTCTCACTGCATGCGCTCGACTTCGTCACCGACGTGCTGGTGATGCTGATGACCGCGGCCATCCTGTTCTCAATCAATCCGTGGCTGGCCCTCACGACACTGCTGCCATTACCTTTCATCGTGTGGCTCATTCACAGCGTGCGCGAAAAACTGCGTACCGGATTCGAGCGCTTGACACGCATCTGGTCCGAAGTCACCAACGTGCTGTCGGACACCATTCCCGGCATACGAGTGGTCAAGGCTTTCGCCCAGGAAGAGCGCGAAGGCCAGCGCTTCCTGAAGGCCAACCAATACAACCTCGCGCAAAACGATCGCCTGAATAAAACCTGGGCGCTGTTTACCCCTACCGTCACGCTACTGACGGAACTTGGTTTGCTGGTGGTGTGGGGCTTCGGCATTTACCAGGTCTCCGAACATGAGATCACCGTCGGTGTGCTGACCGCCTTCCTGGCCTACATCGGGCGCTTCTACACGCGTCTGGATTCCATGAGTCGCATTGTGTCCGTGACGCAGAAGGCCGCCGCCGCGGCCAAGCGCATCTTCGATATCCTCGATCATGTTTCGAGCGTGCCGGAACCAACCAGCCCGCAGCAAATCGCCCACGTTCAGGGCCACATTGAACTGCGTAACGTCGGCTTCCGTTACGGCTCCCGTGCCGTGGTGCGTGATGTTTCGCTCGACATTCAACCGGGCGAGATGATCGGGCTGGTCGGTCAGAGTGGCTCGGGCAAGAGCACGCTGGTCAATCTCATGTGCCGCTTCTACGACGTCGCCGAAGGCGCCATCCTGCTCGACGGGGTGGATATCCGGCAGCTGTCCATTCCGGCCTTCCGCGCCAACATCGGGCTGGTGCTGCAGGAGCCATTCATGTTCTTCGGTACCGTCGCCGACAATATCGCCTACGGCAAACCCGGCGCTACACGTGAAGAAATTGTCGCCGCCGCGCGCGCCGCCCACGCCCACGATTTCATCCTGCGCCTGCCCCACGGCTATGACTCGCTGGTGGGTGAACGCGGCCAGCAATTGTCGGGCGGTGAGCGCCAACGTTTATCCATTGCACGCGCGCTGTTGATCGATCCAAAAATTCTGTTGCTCGACGAAGCGACCTCGTCGGTTGATACCGAGACCGAAAAAGAGATCCAGAAGGCGCTCGATAATCTTGTGCGAGGCCGTACGACCATCGCCATCGCCCATCGACTTTCAACCCTGCGCCAGGCCAACCGTCTGGTGGTGTTGGAACGCGGGCGCATCGTCGAAATCGGTGACCACGACACGCTGCTGGCGCAGGACGGTGCTTACGCGCGGCTCTACGAGGCACAAGCACGCATCGAGGGCGAACATTGATGGACATCCGCTTTGCCCTGCAACAAGACACCCGCGGTCGCCTGCAACTGACCCTCGCCGACGGCATGGTGCACGAAGGCGTGGTACCGGTGCGCGCCTTTCCCCTCACCGCGCCCGACGAATGCATCGCGCTGGTTTCATCCGGTGGCCAGGAACTGCTCAATATCGAGCGCCTGTCGACACTGGCAGAGCCGCTGCGCAGCCTGCTGGCTGAGATCCTGGTCGCGCGGGAATTTGTGCCGAAGATAGAAGCGATACTTTCGTGCAGTGCGTTTGCCACACCCAGCACCTGGCGCGTGCGCACCGACCGCGGCCAGACCGAGTTCGTGCTCAAAGCTGAGGAGGATATCCGCCGCCTCGACAACGGTCGCCTCATGATCAGTGACAGCCACGGCCTGCAGTTTGAAGTGGTCGATCAAAACAAACTGGATAGCCACAGCCGCCGGCTGCTGCTGCGTTTTTTATAGCGCGCCAAGCGCTGGGCAGTGCCCGCGGGCGGTTGCCAGGCTGACGCTGATCATTTCAGCCCGTGTCCATAAGGCGCACACTGGGCTTATGCCGGAAACCAATGCATTGCACCCGCGCGCCGCGACCGGCTTGTGACGGTGGCGGGGATCGCCGTGCCCACGCTCCAACTCGCAACGCTTGTCATCCTCGCCAATAGCGCACCCGTAGTGGCCCATCGTCTGATGGGTGACTTGTGGCAGCAGCCCATCGACAACGGCATCGTGCTGCGTGACGGTCAGCGTCTGTTCGGTCGCTCAAAGACGTGGCGTGGCCTGGTCGCGGCCGGCCTCACCTGCGCACTGTTCGCGCCTCTACTGGGCTGGTCCTGGCAACTTGGCCTCGCCGTCGGCGCGCTGGCGATGACCGGCGACCTGCTTGCGAGTTTGATCAAACGCCGGCACGGGCTGAGCGCTGGCCAACGCGCTCCGCGCCTGGACAGTATTCCAGAAGCATTGCTGCCGGCACTGGTGCTGCGCGGACCATTGCAGTTGACATGGTTTGACGTGTTGTTGGTCGTGATGATTTTTGTTTTCACCGTACGCCTCGCCTCACCACTGATCTATCGTCTGCGACTGCGCGCGCGGCCGTGGTGAGGGATCGGGGCATTATCAGCTTATGAGCGAGCTCAGCGTGCTGACCTACAACATGCACAAGGGCTTCAGCGGTGATGGCCGCCGCACTTTTGTATTGCCGCGCATGCGCGAGGCGCTGGCCAGCAGCGCTGCCGACGTCGTTTTCCTGCAAGAGGCCCAGGGCGAACACCGTCGCCATGCCGAGCGCATGCTCGAGTGGCCGGGTGCGCCGCAAGTTGAGTTCATTGCGAACAGACTGTGGGATCATTCGGTCTACGCGCAGAACGCCTGTTATGACCACGGCCATCATGGCAATGCCATCCTGAGCAAGTATCCGTTGCTCGAGGTGCAGAACATCGATGTTTCGCCCTATCCGTTTGCCGCCAGCCGAAGCCTGCTACATGCCTGCATTGAGATACCGCGCTCGGCCGTACGAGTGCATCTGGTCTGTATCCATTTTGGTTTTATCGCGCTCGAACGTCGAGCACAGATTCGTCGCCTGTGCGAACACATCGAAGCGCGTATTCCCCATCACGAAGCGCTGATCGTTGCGGGTGATTTCAACGACTGGTGGGGCCGTGCAGAACGCGAGTTCAATAGCGCGCTCGGCTTGCGCGAGGTATTCCACGAATTGCACGGACGCCGCGCGCGCAGCTTCCCTTCCTGGGCGCCGCTGTTCCCCATGGATCGCATTTATTGCCGTGGCATGGAACCTCACACTGCCACGCGCCTCGGCGGCGCGCCGTGGCGGACGCTCTCGGATCATGCGCCGCTGCTGGCCTGGTTCACGTTATGAGCAGGGCAACTCGCGATCACCCTCATGGGCGATGGACCGTCGCTAACGGTCTGACCGCTTTCCGTCTGTTTATCGCCGCACCGGCACTGGTGATTCTGGCTGTGATCGGATCGCATGAAGGCTTTTTGTGGATGCTCATGGCGTCATTCGCAAGTGATTTCCTCGATGGCACCGTCGCGCGTCTGACGGGCGGCACTACCCAGTTCGGTGCGCGTCTGGATTCCTGGGCCGATGGCGCGGCCTATTGTGCGATCGCCGTGGGCATCAGTGTGTTGTGGCCACAATTGGTGGCGCAGGAGTGGCCTGCCTTCGTGGTCATCCTGGCGAGTTTTGTCGTGCCGGGCTTGTTCGGTTTGATCAAGTTCGGGCATTTCTCCAGTTACCACACCGTGTTAGTGAAGCTTGCAGTGGGCGCTACAGCGGCAGCCCTGCTCATTATCTTATGGGGTGGGGCGGGCTGGCCGTTGCGTGTCGCAGCGCTACTGGCACTAGCGGCGGCGCTGGAAGAGCTCGCCATCAGCTGGGTGCTGAAAACGCCGCGCTCCAACATCGCGAGCATCTTCAAGGTGAGGCGCGAGCAGCGCCGCGCGCGAGATTCATTCCCCAGCTGGGCGTGGGTGGACGGGGCGCGGGACGGCTATCATCGGGACACAGTCAGTCACCAGGAGGCAACAGCGATGTTCAAAGTGATGGTCATGATCAAACGCAAACCCGGCATGAGCATGGCGGATTTCATCAACTACTACGAAACCAACCACGCCCCCCTGGGCGCCAGCAAGGTGCCCAACCTCAAACGCTACGTGCGTCACTTCATTCGTCCCTATGGCAACGAGGTCTACAGTGCCGATGCCGAGCCGACCTACGATGTCTTGACCGAGATCTGGTTCGACGATGAAGCTGATTTCAAACAAGGCATGGCCTATCTGACCGAGCCGGAGACCGCCGCGATCATCGGCGCGGACGAAGAGAAGCTGTTCGACAAATCCTCGATCCGCTTTATGATCATGGAAGATCACGAAACCAAATTGCCGGTCTGAGTTGCGGCCCGACGGGCACCACACAGGCACCGTCGGAAAAACGACAGCACGCGCGCCAACCAGTCGTTTCGGTTAGGCTTGGCAGGCTGGTGAAAACCATAGCGAGCGCAGGCGGTTTGTGTTCCAACGCAGCTGTCGACTGTTCTACCCGGGAGAAAACCATGAGTCTGAAAGACAAGCTAGATGAAATCCGCAGCGGCGGTGCAAAAATGATCCCTGCCGACAAACAAGCGATCATGCATAAGGCGACAGCAGATCTGCGCGCTTCGGGCATCATCGACAAGGTGATCAAGATCGGCAGTCCCTTGCCGGCGTTCGAATTGACCAATATGCGTGGAGCGAGCGTTGCGTCGCGCGACCTGCTCAGCCGTGGTGCCATCGTGCTGAGCGTTTTTCGCGGTCATTGGTGACCCTACTGCGTGGCGGAGCTGTACGCTCTGCAAAACATTGTTGCACCCCTGCGCGAACTCGGCGCAACCCTCGTGGCCTTGTCCCCGCAGAAACCCGAACACGGCTTGAGTATCGTGGAAAAGAACAAACTCGAGTTCGACATCCTGAGCGATCCGAATAACGACTATGCAGCGAGCCTCGGACTACGCTTTAAATTGCCTGGCGAATTGCAGGCGGTTTACAGCGGCTTCGGTATCGACCTTCCACTGTTTAGTGGTGATGACTCCTGGACCCTGCCGATGCCCGGAC
>JANOXY010000089.1:0-4270 GCA_031418675.1 Pseudomonadota bacterium | reverse complement strand
AGATTGCCGTGGGACACCGCCACGCCTTTGGGTGCGCCGGTGCTACCGGAAGTAAACAGCAAGTAGGCCGGCTTACGCTCATCTGTGCTGGGCATACGCCACATGTCCGGCGCCCCTAAGCCGGCGTTCAGCGTGATCCCTTGCACCGGTTCGCCCACGGCTGGTAACAATTGCTGCGCGAGCTTTTCACAACCTGCGGCGATGATGATGTGGCGCAAACCCGCCGCTGCCACGATCATCTTAAGACGTTCGAGCGGCAGTTTGGGATTGAGCGGCACATAGCCCTTACCCGCCAACAGGATAGCAAGCACCGCACGATAGGCGCTCTGATCGCGGTTGCACAGGAAGCCGATCAACTCATCGCCCGATGCGCGACGCTGCAGGTCACCCGCCAACGCCAGCGTATCGTGCATAAGTTCGCCGTAGTGCGTTATTTCCTGGCGCACCACAAACGCAGGTCGAGCACCATGCACTTTGAACGAGGAATAAAGATCCTCGATCACGCTACGCGAGCCAGCCACTATTTGATTCTCTCCCGTGCTTGCCGTGCAGGGCAGCGCTCAATAATAGGGTTCGCCGGGTTGACGTCTACGCACCGTCCGACAAGGCGAACCATAGGCCAGCACACCCGCCGGCACGTCACGCAATACCAGCGCGCCAGCGCCGACCACACTGTCTTCGCCGATGCTGACGCCGTGAATAATCTTAGCGCCCAACGCGATTGCCGTGCCGCGCCCGACCTTCACCCCGCCGCCCAGGACGGCGCCCGGCGCGATGCTCGCAAAATCGTCGATCACGCCATCGTGGTCGACGGCGCAACCGGTATTCAAAATGCAATGAGCACCAATGGTCACGGCTGAATTGATCAGTGCGCCAGGCATTAGCACGCTACCCTGGCCGATCTGCACACCACGCAAACATTGAGCACTCGGGTGCACGAGCGAAATAAAAGAAAAAGACGCATGGTGTCGATGCACGGCGCCCGCCACCTGCATGCGCAAAAAATTGTCGCCAATGCCAATCACACCACGCTGACATCCGCTGTCGGCCAGCGTGTCGTCGCCGAACACCGGCAGACCGCAAAATTCGCCGCCGGCGCGGGGTGCGACAAAACCGATCACGTTGAAGACAGCGCAATCCAATGCGATATCATGCAGCACCCGGGCGTGGCCGCCGGTTCCGAAAATAACGATGTCTTTGCGATCGATCATGGCCGTGGCGAAAAGTATAGGGATTAATGACGAGCTTGGGCAGTCGCGCTGCCCCACTCAGCGCCGACTCGTGCCTGCGCCATGCATAAGCTGCTGAAGCGTGTTCGCCGGCAACTGAATCTTGCCGTGCGCGCGTCGCGCACGCGAGTACATGCCGAGCTCGCGCGGCTGCGCGATGTATGGCAGTTATACGGCCTCGGCAGCCGCATCCGCGCACTGCGCAAACTCGAACTTAACAGCGGACTCGGCTACGACATTCTGCTGTTCTGCCCAAATTACCCCGCCATGGTCGCGAACCGCGGTAACGGTGGCGAGTTTGTCCGCACCCGTGTGCGGGCCTACGCCCGCCGCGGACTCTCGGTGCTGGTGGTGGAAATCACACGACTGAACCGCGCCGTTGTCCTGGAACAGCAGGGTGATCACGCGTGCCTGCGTATCGCACCCATTGCGCTCGCAGAACTCCTGCGCTGTATGGCCGGCAGTTACCGCGCAGTGGTGGTGCACGCTCTGACACCACAGCTCGGTGCGCTGCTGGCTCGTTTTGTGCCACCGGAACGGGTGGCCTATTTTTTCCACGGTGCTGAGATCCGCGACTATCGCCGCTTATATTTCAACCACGGCACCCACGACATGGAGCTGCAGCGCCACGCGCGCGATACCACGCACTTCGCACGCATGGAGGCCGCGCGCAATGTGATCCGCGACGGCCGCAGCCCCATGGTGTTTGTTTCGCATTACCTGCGCACGCTAGCCGAGCGCGACACCGGCCTTGATATCCCGCAGGCCCAGATCATTCCCAACTTCATCGACGTGGATTTTTATCGCTATCGCGCCAAGGACGCCGCGCTGGCACGACGCATCCTGCTGATCCGTTCTTTCGAGGCCGCAAACTACGCCGCCGACATCGCCGTCGACGCGATCCTCGAACTGTTGGCAACGCCTCTCGGCGCCAGCCTGCGCTTTACGGTGTGTGGATTCGGGCGCCACTTCAGCACGCTGACTGCGCCACTGAAAGCTTATGACAACGTCGTGGTACGCGAGGCCTATCTGCCACGGGAGGAGATCCGCGCGCTGCACGAACGCCATGGCATCTTCCTCGCGCCCAGCCGCCATGATACCCAGGGGGTGACCATGTGCGAGGCCATGGCAAGCGGCTTGGTCCCAGTCACCCATGGAGTCGGTGGGATTCCGGAGTATGTCGATGCCACATGCGGTGAGTTGGCGCTCGATCACACAGCGCACGAATTTGCGCGCTGTATCGCACGACTGGTGGAAGATAGCGAGCGCTTCCTGCGTAAATCCGCGGCCGCGGCGGCGCAAATGCAGGCGCGCTGCGCATCTCACGCCACCATCGAGCGCGAACTCGCGCTGGTGGCACAGTGCGCGGCGACCAGCGCACGCACCACGACACGACGGCTACTGTGCATGGCGGATGTCACACTGGCCACCGGTCACCACGACCCACGGCGGGTAACGCTGGCGCGCGGCGCCGAGACACTGTCAGTCATTTCCCCCGATCTGCAGATTCAGATCCCGCTACCTGCCATCGACACTTGTCGTTATGCCTTTACCCAGGGCGATGAAGCACGCCGCTGGCTGTCGGTTGCGCGCGCGCTCGCGCGGTGCTGCGCGGCGGGCTCGGTGTTTGTGTTGCGCGCCGACGACCCGCTCTTGCCGCTGGCAATGATGATGAAAAAGCACTACGCCATCGACTATGTGCCATGGGGTCTGACTGCCGCCACCGCCAGCGGTGCGCGCGCCTGTGCCCTGCTCGGCTCGGCGCAAGCGGTGGTGCTTGCCGCCGGCGTCGAGCGTGCGGCCATCGAAGCAAAGTTTGTCGCGCCCCTGCTTGTTCATGCGCTGCCGTGTGATATCGACACCCTGCTCCAAGCACCGCCGAGCAGCAAACCCAATCCAACGCTACCGCCCAACGTAGAGAGCCAAGCCCGCTTGCGGATACTGCTGGTCGCTTATTACGCCGGCCCCTGTGCCACGGTCGGAGTTGCACGTCCCAACTACTGGTTTGAAGAATTTAATCGGTTAAGTGGTGGTCGCACCGAAACCCATCTCGCCACCGCTGTGCGGCCAGTGCAAGCATCGTCACGCGTCCACCACGTACCCGACATGCACGGCATTACCTTGACCGAACAGACCGATGTGCGCAGCCCGTGGGTGAGTGCATTTGTCGCTAGCGAAGCGCGTCAGGCGAAACAGGTGAATACCCTGGGCTACTTCTGGCGCATTGCCTTGGAACGTTATTTTGCGGCGTCAGATCTACACTTCGATGCAGTGATTATTTCGGGCAACCCCTACGCTTATTTTGATTTCGCAAGCTTTGCCCGTGCGCGATGGTCGGCGCAGATTGTGCTCGATTACCGTGATCCCTTTGCTCTGAATCCGGTCATGAATTTCGACGACAACACGCGTCGCAGCGCAACCTATATCGAGGCCGGCTACAACTTCCAAGCGGATTTGATTCTGGCGGTGAACAACGAATGTGTCACGCGCATCGTCGGGCATGGGGAACACCGCACGGCGGTGGTGGCCAACGGTTACGACGAACGCATCGCGGCACAGGTGGTGCCGCTGGTCTTAGACACGCAGCGCATCAACCTGATCCACGCTGGCGCGCTCAATCACTATCGCAGCCTGGACACACTGCTCGAGGTGCTGGATGGCGGACGCCACCGCCTGCACCATGTCGGCAATCCGCCGACCGTCTTGCCCGATATCCACGAAGCTGGCGTGCTGGTCCTGCACGGACGACGCAGCTATAACGAAACGCTGGCGCTGGTGGCAGGCGCCGATTGCGGCATCGTGTTCCTATCCGAGTCAGGTTTCGAGTCGACCACTAAGGTTTTTGATTATTTGTGCTTCGATCTTGACGTGCTGGTGATTTCGCCTGATCCGACACCGCGGGGTCCGCTGGCCGAGATCGCCAACGCCGGTGGCAAGTTGCACTGGGTGCGCAATACGCGCGTTGACCTCGCTGCTTTCCTGGCTGCTTACCAACCGTCGCCGCGCCGCGCCGGCACGGTTGAAGCCTACTCGCGAGCGGC
>JANOXY010000088.1:0-3193 GCA_031418675.1 Pseudomonadota bacterium | reverse complement strand
TTCCAGCACTGGAGTTCGATGTCACCATCTTCGGAGCACTAAGTTGCGCAAATCCTGTCGGAGAAAAGGCATGGGTTAGCTACGCTGGCGGGCACTATTCGACGGTTACAGACTTGGCCAGATTGCGCGGCTGATCGACGTCGGCACCGCGAATCACCGCAACGTGATAGGCCAGCAATTGGAGTGGAATGGTATACACGATTGGTGCAATGGGGTCCTCAACCGGCGGGACATCAATCACATGTATGTCTGACTGCTTGCTTACCTCGACACGAGAATCCGCAAAAATGTAAAGCTGCCCCCCCCGCGCACGCACTTCCTCGAGATTTGATTTCAATTTTTCGAGCAATTCGTTGTTGGGGGCAACGGAGATTACCGGCATGTCTTCGTCGACGAGCGCGAGTGGACCGTGCTTAAGTTCTCCGGCGGGGTAGGCTTCAGCGTGGATATAAGAAATCTCCTTGAGCTTAAGCGCACCTTCCATCGCGATGGGATACATCGAGCCTCGTCCCAGAAACAAAGTGTGATGCTTGTGCGCAAACGCTTGCGACATCTGGGCTATGCGGTCGTTCAGCTCGAGGACGGTATTAATCTTGCCGGGCAAACTTTCGAGTTGCCGCACCAGGTCACGTTCTTGCGCAGGTTTCATTCCATTGCGACGTCCGAGTGCGATCACTAACAGCATAAGAGCTACCAACTGCGTAGTGAATGCTTTGGTTGACGCTACGCCAATCTCTGGACCCGCGCGTGTCATCAGCACAAGTTCCGACTCGCGCGTGAGCGAACTTTCCGGCACGTTGCAGATCGCCAATGAGTGGGCGACTCCCCACCGTCTCGCCTCGCGTAACGCCGCCAGCGTGTCTGCGGTTTCGCCAGATTGAGAAATCGTAACGAACAGCGTGTTGGGTATAACTACCGGTTGTCTGTAGCGATATTCGCTAGCGACTTCTACGCTACAGGGGATACCCGCCAAGCCTTCCATCCAGTAGCGCGCGACCAGACCCGCGTGGAAGCTGGTGCCGCAAGCTACTATGGTTACCGATTTGACCTGATCGAGGACTTGCTTGGCGTCATAGCCGAAAGTCGAATCCAGCACCACCCCGTTATCAATGCGCCCTTCCAAGGTTTCGGCTACGGCACGTGCTTGGGTGAAGATCTCCTTGAGCATGAAGTGCCGATAACCAGATTTCTCAGCGGCGTCGGCGGACAGTTCAGATATCGATTCAGCGCGGCTCACCGCCAGCCCCTGTTCGTCGAAGATGCGAACTCCTTCGCGAGTGATCTCGGCGATGTCACCTTCTTCTAGGAAGATAAAACGTTGCGTTACTGGCAACAGCGCGAACACGTCGGAAGCGACGAAGTTCTCACCGATGCCGAGTCCAATCACGAGAGGGCTGCCACGACGGGCAACCACCAGACGATCGGGACAGGTGATCGATAGCACTCCAAGTGCATAAGCGCCCTCTAGATCCACCGTCGTACGCTGCACCGCTCGCAGCAGGTCGTCGCCCTGCTGCAAATAATCGTAGATTCGGTTGACCACGACTTCGGTGTCGGTATCGGAATTGAAGCTGTGACCAGCTGCGATCTGCTCAGCACGCAGCTTCTCATGGTTTTCAATAATGCCGTTATGAACGAGTGCAACGGAGTCTCTGCACATATGCGGATGGGCGTTACGCACCGACGGCACGCCATGGGTCGCCCAACGGGTGTGGGCGATGCCCAAACCGCCCGCATATGGTTCGGAGCCGAGGGCCTCCTCAAGCACACGCACCTTGCCGGCGACACGTACCCGCTGAACTTTCTGATTGAAAACCGTAGCGATGCCGGCTGAATCATAACCTCGGTACTCGAGCCGCTTCAGGCCTTCGACCAAGATGGGGGCGACATCACGCTGCGCGACAGCTCCGACTATTCCACACATTTGGCTGCGATTCCGTGGTTAAAAATCTAGTTATGGACCAAAGTCATTCGGCGTCGCCCCCGTGCACGCTCTCGTCGGGCTGGCGCAACAGTTTGGCGACCCGCAGTCTGGCCCGCATGGTCTGGTTGGGCGTGATCTCTAATGCAGAGAGGTAGTTCTGAGCACCGCGATTGCCTCGCTTGATCGCCTCCAATAGCCAGCCGTATGCCATCTCATCGTCGCGCCTGACACCCCAACCGCGCAGGTAGAGAACGCCTAGGTTACGCTGCGCGTCTGCGTTCCCCGCACGAGCGCCACGCATGAACCATCGTGCTGCCGCGCCAAAATCGCGTCGAACGCCTAAACCAAGATAGTAATGAATTCCGACCAAATTGGTTGCGGCACTATCGCCATTATCGGCGCGCCGAGCGAATGTCTTAAAGGACGAGTCGTAGGCACCCTCCCTGAGTTTGCGAAGCGCGTCGTCATCGCTACAACAAGCGCTCAAAAGAGTGATCAGAATCATAGATAGAAGGCGCAGGGCCACCTTCTCGACCCAATAGTCGCCTAGTGAAATCCGCTTTTGGTTGGGTAACTTGTTGGCATGGCTAGCCAGAGAAGGGATCTGCTTAGGCACTCAGTCCTCGCGCCAAACTTGGCAAGACTCGCGCGCGGTTTAGAAGCTCGGGTCACTGAAATTTAATGGTCGGGGCGAGAGGATTCGAACCTCCGACCCTCTGCACCCCATGCAGATGCGCTACCAGGCTGCGCTACGCCCCGACAAGACTTTCAAGTTGACACCGTCCGCGTTGGCGCTCCGGGTGCCGACAGAGTAGATGGATTTCCTTTAGCTGGCCATCGCCTTGAGCCAGGTTCCGCAGGCTCTTGAGTTTAAGGTGCCGAAATCATTCACCGGTCAGCGCCGCAGAATGTCCAGCACCTCTTCGAGCTCAATGCGCAGCTGCCGCACGATCTGCTGACTCATACTTGAATCAGCTCGGACTTCGTCACCCGACAATTTTTGACGGGCGCCCCCGATCGTAAAGCCATGTTCGTAGAGGAGACTGCGGATTTGCCTGATCAGGATGACGTCCTGGCGCTGATAGTAACGCCGGTTACCGCGTCGCTTAATCGGTTTGAGCTGCGGGAACTCTTGTTCCCAGTAGCGCAAGACATGGGGTTTCACCGCGCACAGTTCGCTGACTTCGCCGATGGTGAAGTAGCGCTTGCCTGGAATGACGGGCAGTTCGTTATTGTTCGATGCTTCCAGCATAGGCTTCTACTCTGGCT
>JANOXY010000087.1:0-12549 GCA_031418675.1 Pseudomonadota bacterium | reverse complement strand
CAGAGCGCCCATTTAGATCATCACCGTCAATGTCCGAATAAATTCGGACCTACAAAAGAACCGCAACGAGGCCCGTATGGACGCCGATGAGCTCGCTGAAAAGACCGGCGCCAATATGTACGCCCGCGATCGTGCGGCGCGCGAGCTCGGCATCAAACTGCTGGAAATCCGCCCTGGTTATGCGCGCATGTCCATCGTCGTGGAAGCGTGGATGTTGCAAGCCCACGATGTCTGCCACGGGGGACTCATGTTTGCACTGGCCGACACGGCCATGGCCTACGCCAGCAACTCCCATAACGAAGCGCACCTGGCCTTGAATGCCAACATCGATTTTCTGCGGCCGGCACAATTGGGTGAGACTTTGATAGCCGAAGCGCACGAAGGCAATCGCACGCGCCGCACCGGTATGTACGATGTCAGTATCGTCAACGATCAAGGCAAGGCGGTGTGTCACTTCCGCGGTCGAACTTTTGGTGTGGGTGGTGAAGTCATCCGCTAGCTTGAGATCGTCGATACGAATTCATTCGCACATTCAATTTTAATAGCTAGCGCCATGCTGCGCGATTTAATGTGCGAATGAATTCGCATCGACGGGCGACGGGTTCATGACTGACAAGCACTCCTTTAACCCTGCCCGTCTGCAGGCCGTGGTGTTCGCACTGGTGTGTGCGGCCTTCGTCAATATCTATATCACGCAACCCATTCTGTCGGTGCTGGAAGGCGAGTTCCACGCCTCGATCTTGCATGTATCGTTCAGCGTCTCGGCGGTGCTGCTGGGTATCGCTCTGGCCAATCTGCCCTTTGGCTGGCTGGCGGATCGTTGGCCGGTGGGGCGCTTGATCGTGCTTGGTGGCGCGGTTATCGCGGTGGCTGGCCTGCTCTGCAGCTGGACCGACAGTCTCAGCGTGTTGATCGCTG
Organism: Pseudomonadota bacterium; assembly: GCA_031418675.1. Classification (GTDB taxonomy): domain Bacteria; phylum Pseudomonadota; class Gammaproteobacteria; genus JADJYF01. The sequence goes on along the minus strand of JANOXY010000087.1, from coordinate 11,631 downwards.
CACGCTTTGTGCAGGGCGCTTTTGTGCCGGCCTTGACCAGCTGTCTCGCGGCCCATCTCGCGCGGCGGTTGCCGAAAGACAGTTTGAACGTGGCCATGGGTTGGTACGTTGCAGCCACAGTACTGGGCGGTATGCTGAGCCGCCTGCTGGGTGGTTACATCGTGCCGCCCAACCACTGGCGCTGGGCATTCACCTTGGCGGCTGCTGCGGTGGTGATCACCGTATTGCTGGCATGGTACGAACTGCGCGACGCACCTACGCCACCGCGTGCCGAACGCGACAGCGTCACCTTCCGCGCGCTGCTCTCGCAACCGGCGTTATGGTTGTCTTATCTATGCGGGGCGGCGGGTCAGGCGGTGTTCTCGCCGGTGTTCAACTACATGCCCTATCGCCTGGCCGAAAAACCCTTTGAACTTTCCACCCAACAAACCTCGCTGGTTTATCTGGTGTATTTGATCGGCATCGTGATGGGGCCCGGTGCGGGACGCATCGCCAATCGTTATGGCAGCGGCCGCACACTGATCGGCGGTGCTCTGGTGCTGGCGGCGGCGCTGTTGTTGTTATTAGTGCCATCGGTTAGCGCTGTGGTGATCGCCTTGGTTCTGGTATGCGGCGGCTTCTTCACCGTGCATGCGGCGGCCGTCGGTGCGCTCAATCGCAAACTCACCCACGGTCAAGGCCGTGCCAATGCCATCTATGTGCTGGGCTACTACTTGGGCGCGTGGTTTGGCATCACCTGGGCGGCATGGGTTTACCAACATGGCGGCTGGTCAGCGCTGATCGGCTGTGCAGTGCTGCTGGTCAGCGTACCCTTGACGGCCGGCTTACTGGAACGGCGGGCGGAATGTCGTGCGCCACTGGCCGTGGCCACGGCCAGCGTGGTCGATTGACCAGCATCAGACTCACGCACACCAGGGCCCCGCCCGCCAGGACCGCATGGCTGGATTTTTCTCCCAGAAACACGCTGGCCGCGATCACGCCGAAGATCGGCGTGAGATTGATGTACACCGCGGTGCCCACGGTGCCGAGGCTGAGCATCGCTTGGGAGTACCACAAAAACCCCAGCGCCGATCCGATCAAACCCAGGAAAAACATCAGCAACAAGGCCCGCGCATCACTGAACACCGCCACCGTTGCGGGGACGTCGACAAATAGAAACGGCACTAGCATCGCCAATCCGGCGCACGCTGCGTAGGTTGTCACCAGCAGGGGTGAATAGGTTTCCAACAGCGACCGCCCGAGCAGGGAATACACCGCCCACGACAAGGCCGACAGAAAGGCCAGCACTTCGCCCCACCCAAAGCCGATGGCAAACAATTGCCCGAGATGGCCATCGGTCAGAACAAACGCGGTGCCGATGAAACTCAAGATCACACCCAGCACCGTCAAACGATCGGGCATGCGTCGATAGATGAGTGTGTCGAGAATCACGACCTGGATAGAGATCAATGAGACGACGATCGATGCGGTCGTTGCGCTGGTGTATTCCAGCCCTTTATAGAGCAGCCCATTGTGCAGCGCGATGCCGCTCACACCCATCGCGGCAAAACGCCACCACTGCGCTTTAGGAACGCGTCTGAACTGCTGGGCAGCCATGCAGAACCACAGCAGAAACACGGCCGCCACCGCAAACCGCCCGCACACCACCACGAACGGCGCTTTGAATTCCGCCAGCACCCGCCCGATGGTGGGCGTCAGGCCCCAGAACAGGCAGGCGAGTAGCAATTTTAGATGGACTGACATAGCGGCGGTGATGATGCAGCATCGTGACTGCGCTCGCTACTCCACGCTCGGGTAGCAGCGGTCGCGCTAACACCCCCGAGACCATCCGCCAGCGCGCCGTGCGGCTGCCGCTTCGGCAGGTCCGTGCTAACCTCCGCGCTTGCTGAGCGATTGCACAACAAAGACCCGTGGGTGGTCACCTTGAGCATCGTATTGGCTTGCGCAACATCGTTATGACACCCCATATGCAGGTAAAAACATCATGCTGATGAGCAGCGCCGACTACCGCGAGTCTTTGCGCAGTTACGCGCCACGCGTATTTGTTGATGGCGATGCGATCACGAGTGTCGCCGACGAGCCGCGACTGCGGCCCGGCATCAATGCCATCGGGGTGACCTATGACTATGCACTCGATCCCGCCCGTGCGGCGGTGGCGCTGGCGCCGCACACCTCCCGTGATGGTCAGATCAATCGCTTTCTAGCTTTGAACCGCAACAGCGATGATCTGCTCGCCAAGCTGGAATACACGCGCCTGACCTGCCAGGAAACGGGCTGCGCTATGCGCTATCTGACCATGGATGGCCTGAACGCCGTCTGGCAGCTGACCCATCGCCTGGACGCGGCAATAGGTGGTGGCGAGTACCACGACCGTCTACGGGCTTATGTTGAACGGGTACAGGATCTGGATCTGACCGTCGGCATCGCCATGACCGATGCCAAGGGCGATCGCAGCCTACGTCCGCATCAACAGGACAATCCGAATTCTTATGTGCGTGTGGTTGGACGGCAAGCCGGCGGTGTGTTGATCTCGGGCACCAAGGCCATCGTCACCTCGGCACCGTATGTGCACGAACTGCTGGTGCTACCCGGCCGCGCCATGACCGCCGAGGACCGCGATTTTGCCATTGCCTGCGCGGTACCGATCGACGCCAAAGGCCTGACCATCGTCGCGCGCCCGGCCGGGCGCCCGGGCAGCCAAAAAGCCATCTTCAGCAACAAATATGGCCAGACCACCGCGGTGTGCGTGTTTGACCAGGTGTTTGTGCCCTGGGAGCGCGTATTTCTGTGTGGCGAAGTTGAACACTCGGAATTTCTCACCAAGAGTTATGCCACCCATCATCGCCATACCTGCATCGCGGCGCGGGCCGGTTTCGGCGATCTGTTGATCGGTGCCGGTGCCCTGATGGTTGAGGCTAATGGGCTGGATCTGCTGCGCAACACCCACCTGCGCGACACCATGGTGGAATTGATCAAGACCGTTGAAGGTTTTTACGCCTGTGGTGTAGCTGCATCGGTCTATGCGACCAAAGATCCTTCCGGCGTGGTCGAACCGGAAGCAGTGTTTGCCAACATCGGCAAACTGCTGCTCGCCAATCAGATTTATGACATGTACAGGCTGGCCCACGAAGTCTCGGGTGGCCTGATCGTTGCCCTGCCCGGCCCCGAGGAAGATCACAATCCTGAAACCCGCGCGGTACTGGCCGATGTGTTGCGCGGTCGTGCCGACATTCCTTACGACAAACGTGCCCAGGTCGCGCGCTTCATCGAAGACCTGACCGCCTCCGATGCGGCTGGCTGGATGTCGCTCATCAGTCTGCACGGTGGTGGCTCGCCGGCCGCCATGAAGGCTGAGATCTTTCGCCGTTATCCTATCGACGATCGTAAAACGCTGGTGGGGCGCCTGATGGAGCGCGGCGTGCTGGCAACCGATGCAGCGGTGAGCAAGGAACCCGGGCAATGTTGCGACGAGGGCTGTGGAGCGGCGAGCCCGAAGGGCTGCGAATAGTTTGCAGCGGGACGCCACGCACTATCGGCCCCTCAACCCCACTCACTCAATACGACGGAGCCAGCCATGATCCAGACTGTATTCATCACCGGCGGCGCAAGCGGCATCGGTGCTGCCACGGCGCGAGCGTTCAGAGCGCAAGGTTATTTTGTCTATCTGGGCGATGTGCAAATCGACAAAGGTCGCGAACTCGCGGTCGAACTCGGCGAAGCTGAATTCATTGAACTGAACGTGCGCGAAGAAACACAGTTCGAAAACGCTTTTGCCCGCATCATGGCGCGCCATGGTTATCTCGACGCCATGATAAATAACGCGGCCATAGTCGGTGTGATGGGTCCAATCGCGACCCTGCCTCTGGAACAATACGATTACTCGCAAGAGATTATTCAGCGCAGCGTAGTGCTGGGCACCAAACACGCGGCGCGCATCATGCAGCCACAGAAGCGCGGCAGTATCGTCAATATCGCGAGCGTGGCGGGGTTGACCGGTGGTTATTCACCGCACGTCTACGCGGCGTGTAAAGCGGCGGTCGTGAACTTCACCCAGTCGGTGGCGCTGGAACTGGCCGAAGACAGCGTGCGCATCAATGCGGTCTGCCCTGGCAATATCGCCACGCCGATTCATACCGGAGTGAAGGACGCACGCTGGCTGGATCGCATCGCCAAGATCCGTGCAGCGGCAGTAGACGACCAACCCATGCCGCGCATGGGCGAGCCTGAAGAAATCGGCGCGGCCGTACTGTGGCTGGCGAGTCCGGCGGCGAGCTATGTGACGGGCCATGCACTGGTGGTGGACGGTGGTTTGATGGCTGGCCGCATGTGGCGTCAGCAACCACCGTTCATCCGCGAATTCCACCCGGCACGCACGTGAACACCACACCGCGTTTTGGTGTGTGTTTGCTGCCGACGGATCAGACGCTGTCACCGCCGCTGTTGGCACAAGCTGTGGAAGATCGTGGACTCGACATGCTGTTCTTCGCCGAGAATAGTCATGTGCCGGTCAAACATCGCAAGAACAGCTATCACCGCACTGATATGGTCGAGCCCTTCGCGCGCATGCACGATTCGTTGACGGCCCTGGCGGCCTGCGCCGCCGTGACACAACGCATACAACTGGGCACCGGTGTGTGTCTGCTGACGGAGCGCGACCCCATCATCACCGCCAAAGCCATTGCCACCCTCGACCATTTGTCGGGAGGTCGTGTGTTGTTCGGTATCGCCGGTGGCTGGATCAAAGAAGCCATCGAACATCATGGCTGTGTTTTCAAGGATCGCTGGGCCATCGTGCGCGAACGCGCGTTGGCGATCCGCACCCTGTGGCGTCAAGACATTGCAGAATTCCATGGCGAACATGTCGATTTCGGGCCGTCGTGGTCCTACCCCAAACCCCTGCAAGTGGGCGGGCCGCCAATTTACATCGGATCCAATTCCGACGCTGTGCCGGCGCGGGTGGCCGATTATGCCGATGGCTGGATGCCGATCTACGACCGTTATGCGGGCGATCCGCTCGCTGATCTGCAACGCGCCTGCGAGGATGCTGGTCGCAACTATGGCGACATGACGGTGCTGTTGTTTGGCGCGCCCGTCGACCTGCATGTGATCGAGGATTTCATCACACGAGGCTGCGACGGCTTTGTATTTTTAGTGCCACCGGCACGACAGCACGAGATCCTCAGCGTGCTCGACGAATTTGCAGCCTTAGGCAAACAACTGGGTTTATAAGGCCTCGCGACCGCTCTCGCCTGGCGGGCCGGGCGCGGGCGAGGCGACCGGGCTGACCTTGCTCGGCTTCGCCACTGCCCGTGGGCCGACCAGGGTCGGCAGGATATTGCTGTACCAGGCACAGTTGAGGCCCAGGGCTTCGTCCACTTCGAGATCCCGCGAACCGATATCAACGCGCGAAGAGTGCACACCTAGCAGTAGCCAGGGCAGCGCACCCAACCGCGACTCGTCCTCGGGCACACGCATCACCACCGGTGCTCCGCTGGTCCCGCGATGGGTGCGAGCATCGGTCAGGAAGTAACCATGGCCGTCAAAACGCAGGCCAAATGCCGAGGCCAATGCAGCCTGGCGCACCACCGGCATGTGATGCAGAGCGTCGTGGAAGCCCAACGGGAATCCCACCACCAGCAACGATGACCCGATCTCGACGTGGTCGCTTGCGGTGGGCAGATGGGCCGGAGTGAAGGGATGAATGACGGCGCCGTCCGGCAGCGCGTCGCGCTCGATTTCGATCGCCGCGACATCTACCACCCCTTCGCTGTCGCGCCCATCACGCCAGACACTTTTGCGCTCTAGATACAGCGGCATGGAGAAGCCGGTGGAAGCTGCAAGATTGTCCGCCGCGGTGTGGACCTCAATCTCGATGCGGTTGGGATAGTGGGCGCTGTCTTCGTCGGTGAATACGTGACGACTGGTGATCAGAAACAGATGCTGGTCCGCCTCAAAAAAGAAACCACTGGCGGAGGTCAACATCTGCTCGTCTATGAAGGTCCACACACGCGCCGCGCTGAATAGTAGTGAATCGAGCATCATTAAAAGACTCCAGCCGGGCACAGTAGCGGTCGTAACGAATAGCGCGGCGCCGTTGACGACGCTGGCTGGCATGCTCGTTGGTTTTCAGCGGGCAGTCCGTACGCTGTGCCACCACGGCACCGGCCATTCATCCGACCTCGAGATCAGCCGAGCGCTCCAAGGTAAATTGCGCCAAACCAGTCGCCGCCCACCAGCGCACCGTCAGCGGCGCTAAACAGATCAAGGTAGGGTCACCCGTGAACAGGGGCGTCGTGCGATATTGTGGATACTTCACTTGCAGCGCCATCACGGCGGCGTCCCAATCTGCATCGTCACCCACTGCGATAGTGGCTTCGGCCGATAGTCGAATCCACCATAACGCCTGCCAGTCTGCAGCGTAGCGATCAATCACCAGTCCCACGCGCGGACAACGCTCGATGTGGCGCAGGCGCGCCAGCCGACCGCTCTTTTTTGGCTTCCCATCTATCGGCGAAAACAATCGGCTGCCAACACGGGCGAATACTATCGGCATGACGTCCGGCACGCCGGCATCATCGATGACCGCCAGCCGGGCGACGGGCTCGCGGTCAAATACGCTTGCCAACAAGTGCGGAGGAAGGGGCGTCACAGGCACGGCGATCGGCGCGGTTGCTCAGGCGGTCTCAAAGCCACGGGCGAAGGTACCAGTGGCACGTTTGCGCCCTTGGTCGCTGTTGCCATCGCTGCGCGCGGTGGTCACCTTGCGCAATACCGCCAGATAGCCCGGCGCGGTTTCGATGCGCTCGCCGTAACCGTTTTCGCACAAGTAACGTCGCAACAGTGCCAGACGATAACAGGGCACCCACATCAGCAGATGATGCTCAAGGTGCAGATTGACCCAATAGGGCGCGACCAAAACGCGCTCCAGCGTGTTGGCCAGCGTTGTGCGCGCATTGCCAAAACAATCCTCCGGTGCGCGTACCACCGCATGTTCAGCGATGTTACGCACACGCAAAACCAGTTGCTGCCAGGTGAGCAAGGGCAGCAACCACAGCGTCAAATAAAGCCAGCCGTGCCCACAGCCATAGGCCACGCCCCACAGACCAAGATTGACCAGGGTTTGCGGTCCGAGCATGCGCCAATACTGCGCGACACGCACGGCAGTGGATTGGTCGGCATGCCCCCAGGCTTGTAGAAACTGCGCCTTGCGTTGTGCAAAGCCCGTGCGTCCCGTTAGGTCGCGCCACAATTTGCGCCGCAGACTCGCGCGCGAGATCGGAAAGTGTCCGGTCAAGATGATGTCGGGATCATCTGGCTGCTGGGTGCGCGTGTGGTGCTTGAGGTGATAGTTGCGATAAACGTGGGTGTCGGCCAGGGTTGGCCACGCGCAGGCGAATTGAGCAAGCACGCGGTTGAGCCACGGCGTGCGGCACAGACCACCGTGGGCGCCGTCGTGCATCAGGATCAACAGACCAAGCTGACGGCTGCCGATCAAGACCACCGCCAACCCGTAGCTCAGCGCGTTGGGCCACAGCACAAACAGCGCCGCGGCACCGAGCATGACCGTCCAGGCATGCAGCACCAGATACACACCCCACGCATCGGAGCGCGTACGCACGGCGTCGAGTTGCACGTCGCTGAGCAAGCTTGCTGCAGAGGGACTGTTACGCATGGTGTTCGCCGACGATTTTCTCTAGCCAGTGTACAGCCTGGCGGCGGGATGTCGCGACTACGCGCGGTCCCGGTTGCAGCTCCCTCGGTCAGCGCCGCACCCCGCCCAGACGAAGCTAGGGCTTGCGTGACAGTTTTGTCGCCATGTCGTGCTGTCGGCCTGGCGCATCGTCGGCACCCGCGAGCCCGGTCCTATTCATGTGGGTCGCGGTCACGCGCTAAGGCCCAGGCTCTAGATTCCAAATGCTCGCCGGCTGTCGGGCAGCCTTCCGGCATTTGCACGTGAGCTGCGCGTCAACGCAGCTTCTGTACGGGCGTGCCTGTCAATCTTTTCGATGTTGGTGGTGGCGACGTTCGCGCATTTTCTGCATTTTTTCGCGCTGTTGCGCGGTTAACAACTTCCGCACCTCGACCTCACTGCGGGCATTGATCACCATCAGCTCGGTCATAATCGCGCCACGCTTGGTGGCTTGCGCACGCACCGCGCCTTCGTCGAAGTTCTCGCCATCCAGTAGATCACGCATGGCCTTACGCTGTTCCATCAGCTGGCGGACGTAGGGTCGCGCCTGGTCCCGTGCCTGATCCATCAAGCGCTCGACGGCACTACGTTGTGCATCATTCAATTCTAGCTCGCTGGCCAGATGCTCGGTCATGAACAGTTCACGTCCGAACGGACTGCCCATGGGGCCAGACCCTGGTTCCGCCGCGACGCTCACAGCGGTCATCAACAGCGTAGCCAGTAAAGCCTTACGAAAATGAGAAGACAACATGGCGATTCTCCGAACTGATTTGTGATACACAGGTAATCTCGCGCTACAGGTCATCAGCACCGGTGCTGGCCTGTAGCTGAACAGTATCCGCGACGATCACGCAGCAACTATGGAGAGCACCGTGGCCTGTGTCGCACCCACTTTGTGGAGCGATTGTGCAGATCCGCGGCAGATGATGAAGTTTGCTTGCCTGCACGTGGCGCTCTGACGCACCATCGTTTTGCCCCTATGCAAATTAGATTATTTCACAAGCTGCTTCTGGTGCTGGTCGGCACGACCTTGTGCAGCGTGCTGTTGTTTGCAGGTTTTGCCCATTGGTATTCCTCGCGCAGCTTTCTGCACTATCTGAATGATGAAAGGAACGCGCGCCTCGATGCCCTCAGTGAGCAACTGCTCGCGATCCATGAGCGCGATGGTGATTGGCGGTCGCTGCAGCACAACGAGCACGCATGGCGGCGTCTGGTGCGCGCGGTGGCACGCTCCAACAAGGACGACGATGAAGGGCGAGAGCCGCCACCGTTTCCGATGTCAGGCGCGCGGCGCATGCCGTCGCAAATTGCCCGGTTCATGCGTCATGTCGGTCCGACGCTTTATGACCCGGCTTTCCAGGTGATCGTGGGCCCCGCGCGCTTTGACGATGACCTGATATTTCGCCCGATTAGCGCCGCCGGCCGCACGCTCGGCTACCTAGGTGTACTGCCTTTGCGCAGGCCGGCTGAGCCGCGCGATGTTCGTTTCGCGCAACGCCAGGCACGCATTATGTTGGCCGGCGCGGCCGTTGCACTGCTGTTGTCTCTCGTAGTCGCTGCGTGGATAGCCCGACGGCTGGCGCGGCCTATCCTGGAATTGGGACACGCTACGCGGGCGCTGGCTGCCGGGGATTTTGCGACGCGTCTGGCTGTGCAGAGTGACGATGAAATTGGCGCGCTGGTTGGGGATTTTAATGTGCTTGCGCGCACCTTGGAGGAGAGTGAGTCAGCCCGTCGACGCTGGTTCGCCGATGTCTCTCACGAGTTGCGCACGCCACTGGCGATTATGCGCGGCGAATTGGAGGCTGCATTGGATAACATTCGCGCCGTTGATACCGTGTTGTTGGATTCCCTCAACCAGGAGGTCGCGCGACTGACGCGGCTGGTCGATGATCTCTACCACTTGGCACGCGCCGACATTGGTGCGCTTGACTACGAGTTCACCCGCGCATCGCTGGCGGCCTTGCTCTGTGAGTCCCTGAATCATTTTGACCGTCGACTGGAACTGGCGGGCATTGAATATAGCTATGACATTGATCGCGATTTGCATGCGCACATAGACCAACCGCGCATTCTGCAATTGTTCGAGAACCTGTTTGAAAATTGTGTTCGATATACCGACTCGCCGGGGCGTATGTGTGTCACCGCGCATCGTGAGGCTAATCGGGCGGTGATCACCATCGCCGATAGCGCTCCCGCGGTAGCCGACGCCGACCTCGCGCTGCTGTTCGAACCGCTGCATCGTGGTGAGCGTTCGCGCAGTCGCGCTTTTGGTGGATCGGGACTTGGGCTTGCGATCTGTAAACGCATTGTGCTGGCGCACGATGGCAGCATCACAGCCGCGCCTTCCGCGCTGGGTGGGCTCGCAATCACCATTAGTCTGCCATTGCTAAGCCAGGAGACCTGATTTGTCACCCCATATCCTGGTTGCCGAAGACGAACCCAAGATTGCCGCATTGCTGGTCGACTACCTGCAAGCCGCCGGTATGCAGGCAACAACGGTCGGCGACGGCAACGAGGTGCTGGCCATGGTCGCGCGGCTGACGCCGGCGGCGCTGGTGCTGGACATCATGCTGCCCCATCGCGATGGTCTAAGCATTTGTCGGGAACTGCGCCAGACCAGTAATCTGCCGGTCATCATGCTGACCGCGCGGGTAGAAGAAATTGATCGTCTGCTGGGCCTCGAGCTCGGAGCCGATGATTACGTGTGTAAACCGTTCAGCCCCCGTGAGCTGGTGGCAAGGGTCAAGGCGCTACTGCGTCGTAGTGCGGCCACTTCAGGGGTGCCTACTGAAAACCCGCGTTTCGAAATCGACGAGCAGCGCATGCGCGCCAGCGTCGCGGGGCGACGTCTGGATTTGACACCGGTGGAGTTCCGACTTTTAGTAACACTGTGGCGGCACCCCGGGCGGGTTTTCCGTCGCGACGAACTGCTCAACCTGGTCTACGACGACTACCGCGAAACCTCCGATCGCACCATCGACAGCCACATCAAGAACCTGCGTCGTAAAATCAGCGTAGCGCTGCCCGATCAGCAGGTGGTCCATGCGGTTTACGGCATCGGTTACCGCTTCGAGATCACGTAATTTGCGCGCGCCTGGGCCGCCGCGCCGCTTCCCATCGACCGCTTAAATCACGACAATACCGCCGGTTTACCGTTCGGACCGCTGGTCATGCTCGCCGTTATTTCACCCGCCAAAACGCTCGACTTCGCCAGTGAGCTCGCCATTACAAAAGCCACTGAGCCTGAGTTCATGAGCCAGGCGCAAACCCTGGCCACGATCATGGCGCGCAAGAAGCCGGCCGAGCTACGCAAGCTCATGGCCATCAGCGAGCCGCTGGCCGCGCTCAATCACGCGCGCTTCCAAGCCTGGTCATCCACCACAACCTCTGCAGCTTTGCGCCCGGCGCTGTTGGCTTTCAAGGGCGATGTTTACCTGGGGCTGGACGCTGCCACCCTTGGCAGCCGCGAACTCGACTATGCGCAAAAACACCTGCGTATTCTGTCCGGACTGTATGGCTTGTTGCGGCCGCGGGATTTGATCGCGCCCTATCGGCTGGAAATGGGCACGAGCTTGAAGAACCCACGTGGTCTTAACCTTTATGACTACTGGGGCGAAACCCTGGCTCGCGCCTTGGCCGCCCAGGCCAAGTCTTTGCGGACCACGACCCTGATCAATCTCGCCTCCCAGGAATACTTCCGGGCGGTCGATGCAAGCGCACTCGGCTTGCAGGTGGTGACACCGGTGTTCAAAGACTGGTCACGCGGCCAATACAAAGTTCTGAGCTTCTTCGCTAAACGCGCGCGCGGCTTGATGGTGCGTTACATGATCGAGCGACGCGCGCGCCAACCCGGTGCTCTGCTGGCGTTTGACCGTGCAGGCTACGCCTACGACGAAGCGAGTTCGTCTGCGCACATGCCGGTGTTTCTACGTCGTACG